>SPCL01000161.1 GCA_004525335.1 Thermodesulfobacteriales bacterium | reverse complement strand
GCAGAATGAAGGTAGCTACTGTTTGAACTGCTAACTATTTCAAGCTCAGTGTCGGCGTTTAATACCCTTCCCAACACTTGTAAAGAAGGGGTAAAAATGAGTGGTGTTGAGAGCCGAACATAAGAGCGTTATGCTCTAATTTAACTTACTTTCACTATTGAATATTTATCCTTTGTGTCTAAGTTTAACTTTACTCCTGAGTTTTATTCTACTATTGAAGGGATAACTTTTTCTTGTATTGTTTCTTGAATACTTCCTTGATGCGAGTTAATTAACTTGCTGAAATTACTAAGTATTTCCCAAGGAGAACAAAAAAAAGGGAGCCGAAGGTGTAGAGAAACGTAAGTAGCTTTATGTCTTTGGCATAGAATTTATAGGTTATAGCTCTATGTTTGGTGTAAATTGGGAAAGTAAGGCTTTAGGATTCAGATAAGAAACTCGTAGTTTTATCAAGTTCCTCTCTTGTAAGATTGTGACCCTGGTCATGCCAGAATATTTCAACATCTGCACCGTAATCCTGAAACATTTTATGAAGCTCTATTGTTTCATCAGATGACACAATAGGATCATTTGTACCAGCTGTTATCAAAATCTTGGCCTTAGATAAATCGGGCGAGTTAGCTGGAACAAAAGGAATCATGGGATGATAGAGCACCGCGCGGGAAATTAGGGCGGGATAAGTCAACATAACACTTGACGCAATATTTGCTCCGTTTGAATAGCCCAGGGCTATGACTTCGTTAGATTCTAATCCGTAAATTTGACCTGATGCTTCAATGAAAGAAGCTAACTCCCGGGTTCTTAGTTTCAAGTCTTCAAGATCAAAAACTCCCTCTGAAATCCTTTTGAAAAATCTGGGCATACCGTTTTCCAGGACTTGTCCCCTTAGACTCAGAATAACAGCATCAGGCGATACTATATCCACAATAGGAAGAAGACTTTCTTCATCGCCCCCTGTTCCATGCAAGAGTAAAACCGTTGTCCGGTTAGTGGGATCTTCAGAAGGGATGTATTTGTGTATAAAATGTAATTGCTCACTCATCTAACTCAACTCTGGAAGAACATTCTCAATCTCTTCTCTGCGCGGCTCAAGCCATGAAGGAAGCTTGAGCTCTTCCCCAAGGCTATTGATGTCTTCATCAGCTGTAAATCCGGGCGGATCCGTAGCTATCTCGAACAGTACCCCTCCCGGCTCTCTAAAATATACCGACTTGAAATAGCTTCTATCTAACTGTGGGGTTACGTTATAGCCCATTTCTATTAATTTTTCCCGGACCTGAAGCTGCTCGGTTTCGTCTTTCACCCTAAAGGCTATATGATGAACGCTTCCGCCAGCAACTGTGCCGCGCTTTCCTGAAGGCAGACACACAAGGTCCATGATATTTGCATTTTCGTTTTTGTTATTTACGAACCTAAAGCGGTTTATATGCTCGTCTTTTATCTCATAGCCAAACAAATCTATAAGTAAGTTTGCAGTTCTTTCGTAGCCCTCTAAAGTTAAAGTAACATTGTAAAATCCTCTTATAGCCTGATCTGTTGATATTTCAGAGGTTATCCAGGATTTTCTTTCATCTAAAGAAGTATGCGATACTAGTTCAAGTTTAAGTCCGTCAGGATCGAGAAATGTTACGACCTTTTCATCAAATCTTGAAGAAGGGTTGTTGTAATTGACCTCATAATCCTGAAAACGCTTTAGCCAGAAAGGAATAGAGTCTTTGGGAATTGAAAAAGAGGTAGACGTAGCCTGTCCTGTTCCACTTGCTCCTCTCCTAATACCCTCCCAAGGAAAAAATGTAATAATAGTTCCAGGTTCTCCTGCCTGATTACCATAGTAAAAATGATAAGTGCCGGGATCATCAAAATTCACAGTTTTTTTAACGAGACGAAGCCCAAGCACTTTAGTGTAAAAGTCGTAATTCCTTTTAGCATTACCAGCGATCGCTGTTACATGATGAAGACCTAGAATATTAGCCGACATAGTTGCCCTCTTAATTTACTGAGATATTTAAATTTTTGTTACAAATATGGATCTTCGTTTTTTATCAGTAATTGATCTGGTTCTATGCCCTTTTCCCTCTATATCTTCAACTAAGATTACATCCCCGCTCTTAAAAATACGTTTTTCTCCGTCACTTACTTCAAGCTCAATCTCACCGTCTAGAAGAATTATGTACTGTTTTTGTGGGGCAGTATGCCAGTCATAATCATAATTAGGTTCGTTTTCACGAAAAATAATATTTTCTACCGGGTAGAGAGTAGATAATCGCCCAATCTCGCCACCAAATTTCAATTCAATTTGAATATCTTTAAAATGGGATTCACCTGTGCTGTCTGCATAAACACGAGTTATTATCATTTCGCGATATTAGCTCTCAGCTCGAACTCTTCTAAATCCCAATTTGCCCTTTTAGCGCCAGCTTGATATGCACTCTCTAGATAATCCATTAAAGCTTGTCTCGGCGAATCTGATTTTCTGAGATCATCATACATTAACACGGCCATAGCCCCATTATCCGTATTCCAAAACGCTTCTTTCGGGGAAAGAGGTTCCTCCGCTAGACCTTCTGGCTCAGGATAAGTATAGGAATAAAATGCTGGAGCTCTTACATTGTCGTCCCCTGCCCAGAATCCGAAACTTATGACTTCATGAGAATATGCCTCTTTGTCTGCATTGGTGCCGACTTCCATAGCCGGAGCTTTCTTGCCGGAGAATCTGGTAACCGCCAGGTCAGCGTGGTGCCAATAAAGATGCACAGGGGTACTCTTACCTATAAACCTGCTCCTGAACTCCTCAAACACGGAGTTAACTTGAACCAAAATCTGCCAATACCTGTTAACGTATTCTTTATCGTAAGCGGAGTGCTTATCATCGGATTCAAAAGGTACATCACTAAAGGGAACGTCGTAGGGAGTAGCTTTAATATGCACTTCTATACCTAGTTCGTTTAGATAAGCAGTAATTTGTTTGTAAAAATCCGAAACAGATATTCCTTCCAGACCAAAGGACTTTTCCTGCCCGTCGCTGGTTGTAATGATTAATCTATGGTTAATGAAATCGAATTTAATCTCAAATATCATGTTTTGATACGGAATTGGTCTAGTGGTCATTCCCTCGGGAGAAAGATAAAGCGTAACATGCCACCAATGATTCATTTTGGGAAACAGGGTGAGGCGAATTTTTCCAACTATCTGAAAAAATAAGTGGAGAGTATTTTTAGTTTCTTCCCACTCCTCAATCGGCAACGAAGGAAACAGCGTATCTACATCAGAAGATTTATTTTGATCTATTATATTATCATTCATATTTGGATATTCCTCACTCGAAACGTTATAAGTCTGAGTCTAGCTAACATTTATTCTCTTTGTAAGTTAAATCCCTATTTTCAGTTCTCAATACCGTGAATATTCAGGGTCCAGGTATATGTATAATCGCTTAATTTTCCCGTCCCTTATTTCAAACACATCACACCATTTACTATCCGACCAGGTTTCTCCACTCTTAAGCTTTCCTTCACTTGAACCCTCTGCAACTACCATATCGCCCTGAATGATCCAATTTATATATGCGTGGTGATGTTTAAAATCCTCGACCAAAGCACTTAGATCAGAAAAGAGCTTTTTATATTCCTCTTTACCCCTAGCCACCCCCAGTTTGAGAAAAACACTTCTGCATCCTCATCAAACAAATGAAAAATCTCTTTACCAGTGTCCAAACCTTTTAAATATTCAGATCATCAATTTTGCTGTCAATATATTTAATACAACTTGCATCGGGATTGCCACGACAAGCTTCAGCAAGTTGATGAAGACCGTAAGAATTCAAGTCATCAAATTTGCCACCAATATAATTTACACAAGCTTCCCCGCTTGCACTAACTTCAAATCCCATCAATAGAACGAGCAATATAACGAATCTCAAATTGTATGGCAAAGATCACATCCTATGATCAAAGATAACAACTTTAGAGCTTAATCAATAACCCATACATGCATAGTTGAATTATAACACAATACATATTATTTATGACAATCTATGGTGTTATATTTGAATTAATATTGTGATTTTGAGCTTGCAAAAGCATTTTTTGAAGCTCTCTTATATCTGATTCATGACGACGCTCAAAATCAGATATCTGATTTTATTATTTAGCTCTTTACTCTCATTATGAAACGTATATGTCAAAAAGGATAGCCACGCTATAATCAATCCTATTGCGACCCAAACGGCTAACATTTGAAAACTATCAAATGGGCCAGATGAAGAGGTTTTGGCTGGTGGACTTTCGGGAGGCGCAAAAGATTCACTTAAAAGGTGGACTCAATAATGTGTTTTAGGCAAGGACATTTGGCGGTTTAATTAACTTATAATCAGCCAGAAACTCGTTCGGGGTCTTACCGCTTAAACCGCAATGCTCTAGATTGTTGTAGTAAGTATTCCATACTCTGATCTTATTTAGCAAATCTCTGATG
>SPCL01000198.1 GCA_004525335.1 Thermodesulfobacteriales bacterium | reverse complement strand
TTAACGCATAATTCTAAGTGCTCTGGAGCAAGTGCGTTTGCGACATCAACTGCTTGGTCTATATTCTTAACAATAAATATGCGGCCCTGACTTTTTACGGCTTCACCGGCAATGCTCTTTCTTTTTAGCAAGCTTAATTGCCGCGATACTTCCTTAGCGACATCTTTTCCAAACTGCGCGTTATCAGTGACAACAAGAGGTACTGCCATTTCATCATGCTCTGCCTGCGCCAATAGATCGGCAGCTACCCAGCTAGCGGGGGTGCTTGCATCTGATATAATTAGTACTTCGCTAGGACCTGCGATCATATCAATATCCACTTCTCCAAACACGAGCTTTTTAGCAATCGTTACGTATATGTTTCCGGGTCCTACGATCTTATCCACCTTAGGAATTGACTCGGTACCGTATGCTAATGCAGAGATGGCCTGTGCTCCACCCACTTTATAAATTGAGTCCACACCTGCAATTGATGCTGCAACCAAAACGGTAGGATTTAATTCACCATTTGGGCACGGGGTCACAAGTACTAGTTCTTCTACACCTGCCACTTTTGCAGGTATAGCTGTCATCAATACTGTTGAAGGATATGCTGCTTTTCCTCCGGGAACGTATAATCCCGCTCTCTCAACAGGGCGGATTAGCCAACCAAGCTCGTTTCCAAGCTTGTCTTTATACATACTCCCTTTTGGCATTTTATGTTTGTGGAATTCCCTTACTCTACTGGCAGCTGTTTTAAGATTGGCTCTTAATTCTTTAGAAACTTGAGATTGGGCGTGTTCAATTTCCTTGGCTGTTACCTTAACGCTTCTCTTGGTGAGCTCAAACTTATCGAACTTTTTCGTATATTTAAAAAGTGCTTTGTCCCCGTCTTTTTTGACCTCATCTACAATTTTTTTAGTAGTTGATTCAAGCACGGGATCTGAGAGAGAGGTATTTCTCCGTAGACCTTTTAGGTAGGTATTAATATTATTTGTTTTAATCTGAATAATTTTCATAACGGAGAAGGATTATACATCGGAAAAACAATATTCAAAAGTGATAATGTGCCACATTACTAAGGATATACTGCTACCCATTAAGAACTTAATAGAATTAAGCTAGTAAAAACTCGATGTGGTTACCTTCATTCAGCACATGGATACCGCACACCTATTCAGGCAGAAGTGGAGTATTACAGGAATCATGCTTCACATTTACATGCTGATTGACTATTTGGGTAGGGCAATGCACTCATTTGTCTCATATGTAGTGAACCTATACAAATACCGAGCCCAATCCCAACCCTATCAGAGTGGGGACTTATAGCTATGGCGGGAGTATTGGGGATAATAGGATTTATGGTTATGAGAAGAAGGAAAGTAACTGCTTAACATCTAAAATGTTTCAAGGGGAGCTTCGGCTCCCTTTTTTGTTTGGTTTAAATACCCAGAAACCCAACTTAAACCGAGCTTGACAAAAGGGGTGCAGTACAAGGATTATATTTTAAGTTACCCCTTACTTCTGAGAATTTCCGGTAAACTAAATTTCAAAACAGAGGTTAATTAATGAAGATCTTTTCTCTAGAAAGAAAACTAAATTTGAAAATGGATATTAGTGAAGCTTGGGATTTTTTCTCTAATCCCAATAACTTGCCTCTAATTACACCTCCTTCACTAAAATTAAACATAACATCTGAATTACCGGATAAAATGTACACAGGTATGATAATAACATACACTGTAGCTCCATTACTAAACATTCCGATGACTTGGGTCACGGAAATAACTCATGTTGAGGAGCCTAATTTCTTTGTAGATGAGCAGCGTTTTGGGCCCTATAATTTCTGGCATCATGAGCATAGATTTAAAGTAATAGAAGGCGGGGCAGAAATAACTGATTTAGTCCATTATGCGCTCCCACTTGATCCACTTAGTAGAATAGCAAATAGTCTTATTGTGAAAAAGCAGCTAGATGAGATATTCGATTTTCGATCGGAATATTTAGAAAAGCGCTTCGGCAAGATTTAATTAATCTCTAATTGTATTTTGCACTCCAGGTATTAAATTAATAGTAGATAAAGGAACTACATCATATGACAAAATCAGTTGTCGACATAAACAAGTATATAATAGATCAAACCGATAAAGAGCTCCGCAAAAAACTAGTGGATTATTCTGAGAGGCCGGAGATACAGTCTCAGCTAGGAGAAGCTTTCTATATATGGAAAAATGACCCTGAATTTACAAGTGAAGATATTGACGAAGATAAGATGGATGAGCTAACATTTGAGAAATTCTTTGATTGGTTCTTGTATGACTTTAAGCTTATTGACTCAGAAGAAAGGCTGGCAGAAAGATTTTATTCAGAAGAAGGTTTCGAATTGTCAGCTTCTGAGAAGATACTCATCAAAGACTGGATAAAGAGCATTTATAGCTTTTTTGAAGTTGAAGATGTGGTACCTGGCGAGGCGTGTCTAATAAAGGATATATTTTCTGGTAAGTCGCTAGAAGTTCTGGACAAGGCATCCTCAAAGCAAATAAAAAAATTGGATATTATCGCAGCTAGACCTATTCAAATTAGCAACCAGTATTATTTCTCCGGAATAGTTTCACTCTACCCTCCCCCTTTTAAAAATTTAATAACCGAATTCTTTGACAAGGAGTTTATTGAGTATAAAAAACTTTATGGTAATGAAAAATTAGAGTTGGATTATTTGAAGGACTGGGGATATCAGATAGGCGCTTATGTTGAGGAGACCGTGAACAATCCACATTTTGTCACCCCAGAAGGGCATGAGTTTATCATAGCAATTGCCGATTATTCTGTAGATCAATATGAAAAATGCATAAAAAAAATAGAGAAAATTAATTCACTTAAAGAAATTAGTGATAAAACTGAAGAACTTAGAGTATTTTCTTGGGAAAAGATCGGCACAAACAACATTACCGGCACTTTGGAGATAGAAAAGGACAAACTACGAATAGAGTGTTATTCAATTGAAATGCTCTCAAAAGCAAAGTTAATGATTGAAGATCAATGCAAAGGATTAATTGCTCATATAAAAGATACAACTAAAGAACTTAGTACATTTATTGACAAGTCCAAGAGTGAGCCAAAAAAAGCAAAGAAATATCCGCTTGGAGTTAAGAACAAGAAAGAGCTTGATATGGAGCTTGATAATCACTATGATAAATGGGTAGACACACCTCTTGAAGTACTAGGTAGCATATCCCCCAAGCAGGCCATGAAGACCAAGGAAGGAAGAGTAAGGCTGAGTTTGGTAATAGATGAGTTGGAAACTATATTTGAGCATGCCCGCAAGCGTGGCGAGCCTTACTATGACGTAGCAAAATTAAGGATGAAGCTCAAGTTAAGCAAATAGCAGTAATTACTATCCATAATTGGTTTTCTTATCGCTATATCCATAGAGAAACCAGATTACTATTATCATCAAAGCCGCAAGGGACACCTGAAGCACTATTAACGAAGCTATCTTTAAAT
>SPCL01000150.1 GCA_004525335.1 Thermodesulfobacteriales bacterium | reverse complement strand
CATACTTACAACAGTGATTATAAGGTAATCATAGTAGGTGACGCCTCGATGTCTCCGTATGAGCTTTTATATCCGAACGGAAGTGTCGAGCATAGCAATGATGAAGCAGGCTTTGTGTGGCTTGAACGTCTTAAGAACCAGTTCTCAGATATAGTTTGGCTTAACCCTGCGCCTGTTGATGAGTGGAAGTACACTGAATCAATCGGTATGGTGAGGGAGTTTATGAAAGACCGTATGTTCCCTCTAACCATGGGAGGACTTCAACAAGCTATAAAAGCTCTTAAAGATAAGAAGGTGAAATTTGAAGGGCATTAATCGTTAACAATTGATTACTGGCGAATTGTGTAATAAATTATTGGTGTTATGGAAAAGAAAACAGAAACAAAACCTAAAATCTTTATTGGTTCATCTGCAGAAAGCTTAAATATCTCCTATGCAATACAGAAAAATTTAGAATATGACGCTGATGTTACTGTATGGCCCCAAAGTATATTCAAACCATCAAGGACATCCTTAGATTCTTTGTTAAAAGCATTGGACGACAATGACTTTGGAATATTCGTATTTACCGGAGATGACTTAACAACGATTAGGGATGTTAAGGAAAAAACTACTCGTGATAATGTCATCTTTGAATTGGGTTTATTTATCGGACGATTAGGACAAGGCAGAAGTTTTATCTTTAAACAACGCGGAGAGGAACTTCATTTACCTACTGATTTATTAGGATTAACACCACTCGATTTTCCGACAGATAGAAGCGACGGTAATTTAGAAGCAGCGCTCGGACCAGCTTGTCACACAATAAGGGGTATATTGAAAGATCTAGGAAGTAATGATCAAAGCGAAGAAGATAGTGATACTCCTTCAGAAGAAGAAAAAGCCACTGAAAGTGATAGCATTGTAATGTTGAACTCTTGGCTTAGACAAAATAAAAGTCTTATTAGTGATGTGGCATTAAATTTCAATAAACTAGATGACGATCTAAACTTATTTCCTGGTACAACCAAAATACATATTAAGGTAATGGCTCTGAAAATGAATTTAAAGATAGTAGAAGAAGGTGATAATACTATTATGTTAAAAGGAACTCCGAGAAGGGTTAAAATGGAGGAATGAGTAAATTTTTTGATTGGGATAAATAATTAGTATCTATCTATTATAGCATACATTACAAACTAGTATCTAATAAGCATATGATCAAATCTATAGACCATTTAAATATAGTAGTATCAGACCTGGATAGATCGGTGGAATTTTACACCAAGGTTCTCGGGTTTGAGAAGATTAACACGGTGCACCTCGAGGGCGAGTGGATAGACTCCATAGTAGGTCTTAAGGGAGTAAATGCAGATGTAGCTTTTATCATTGCCCCAGAGGGAGAACCCAAGATTGAGCTACTTTGCTACAAAACCCCAACCGGTGATTCGATCCCTGCTAATTCTATAGCAAATACAATTGGTCTTCGTCACATAGCCCTTAGAGTTGATAATATTCAAGAGGCTGCTCAACAATTAAAAAATGCTGGGGTAAAACTGCTGAGTGAACCTATCGCTGTCCCTGCAACTCTTGTAGCCCAGAACCCAGTGCGTAAGACGCTTTGTTACTTTCATGATCCTGACGGTGTGCTTCTCGAAATTACTGAATATAAGTAACTAAACCAGGCCCAGCACAAACGCTTTGTTCGATACATTAACCACCATATGCATTATGTAAGCCGGCCAGAAAGATTTCCCACGGTAGCATATGTATCCCCATAAAATGCCTGTAAATATAGTGCTGATTGTTTCTATCTCAGGCTTTCCGAAGTGCAGAAGTACAAAGGGAATCATCTGGATAATAATGCTCCCTTCTTTGAATTTATCCTTCAGTCCAAACAGCATGAACCCGCGGAATAAGAACTCCCAGCCCAGCATGTAGACCCCCATTTGGAGTGCATAAGTAAGCAGGTCAAAGTTTCTATGGGAGCGGTAGTAACCCTGTACGGAAGACATGTCGGAGCTTAAATAGAGTACGGGAACTGCTATGGCAAGAAATATTAAAACATATGGAATCCATACTTTGTAGTTTCCTATACGCAAGCCGAAGTCCAGAGGGTTTTTCCTAAGAAAAATGACGATGGTTAGTATCGGAAGAACGCCAAAATAAACGAACGAGCTAATCCAGAAATTTTCTATCTGATGATGGTAATGGAGAATCATAAAAAGAGTCGCAAAAGAAATAACGACAATTTCGTTATACCAGCCTTTAAGGAAGCCGGTCAGATTCTTAATTTCTAGGGAGATATTGTTGGACATAGGCAGTTTATGAGACTATTTATTGGTTTTGAGATGCAATTGTTTTTAGAAGTTTTTTGGAAAGCATTGGGCCGCGTTCTACAAAATTCCCATCGGGGCCGTAAACCAAAAAATACGGTATTGCAGGCAAGTTGTAATATTTAACCAGCGGATTCTCCAGGTCAATTATATCAAGCTCTCTTAACGCCATTGTATCAACCCTCTGAGCTAACTCGGCAAGTTTTTTCTTGAGCGGTCCGCAAGGCGCGCACCAGTCAGCATAAAACATAAAGACGGTGTATTTGTAAGGCACGACATAGTCTATGACATTTAATAGCTTCCCTTGGCTGATCAGCTTAACTTTCTCAAATTGGGGATTAGAAAATGCAATTTCCCCATAATCGGATCCATAGGATGTAGAGGGGTAGGTGACAATTATTGAAAACATTAATAGAAGACTTAGCGTTGTGAATTTTATCATAACCATCAATCAAAAATTAAAGTACGGTTGCCGTATACCAGAATATGACGTTTCAGATGGTGCCAGATAGCTTGAGAAAGGACTACTTTTTCAAGATCACGCCCTTTTCTAACAAGGTCTTCAATATTGTCTTTGTGGCTCACACGTACTACGTTTTGTTCGATAATGGGGCCCGCGTCCAACTCAGCAGTGACATAGTGGCTCGTGGCGCCGATAATCTTTACGCCCCGCTGGTATGCAGAGTGATAAGGTTTTGCCCCGGGAAAAGCCGGCAGAAATGAATGATGTATATTTATAATTTTATTTGGATAATGCGATACAAAATCATCACTCAAAATCTGCATGTATCTAGCTAGAACGACAAAGTCTATATTGTATTGTTTAAGCAAGTCTAGTTGCTTTTGTTCGTCCTCTTGCTTATTATCCTTAGTAACTTCAACCATGTGAAAATCAATCCCAAAATTCTTAGCTATTGGTTCAAGGTCAGGATGATTGCTTATGATAATAGGAACTTCTACATTCCATTCTCCAGACTGGCTGCGAGATAAAATGTCATGAAGACAGTGGGACATCTTTGATACAAAAATAGCCATTCTTGGAGTATAGTCTGAGAAGTAGAGCCGCCACTGCATTTCAAACTTTCCACCGATCAAGGTGTCAAAGTACTCTCCAATTTTGTCAGCAGGTATCGTGAAGTTAGTCAGATCCCATTCTACTCTCATGAAAAACACCTTTTGCTCTGCATCAACATGTTGATCTAGATATAGAATGTTGCCGTCATTCTTGAAAATAAATTCAGTAATGGCTGAAACCAAACCCTTTTTATCCGGGCAGTGGATAAGTAATGTTGCAGATTGATTCTCTTGTTTGGCGCTCATTTGTTCTTTATCCGTAATAATTAGTGATCAGTGTCTTCCCATCAGCTCGTATATCTCATCATCATTTAAACCAAAATAATGAGCTATCTCGTGCTGAAGAACCTCATTTACTCTCTCTTCTATTTCACTTTCAGTTCTGCATACCTTCTCAATATCCTTTTGGTAAAGCACTATTTCATCGGGCAATCTGACCCCCTGCCAAACGCTTCTCTGATGTAGCGGAGTTCCTCTATAAAGCCCAAGCAGCAAGCCTTTTCCTCTGATCTTTAATTTTTCAAGATCCTCAGCGCTAGGATAATCCTCTACCATTATAGCAACGTTATCGATCTTATCCCTAAATTTCTGAGGGATTTTCTCATATGCGGTGTCTACCAAATCTTCAAATTTTTTTCTATTCACTTTTCCAACCTACCAAGTTTATTATGAAATCCAGTAAATACTATATCATGTTTTAGAGGCTTTCAATCTGTATATACGATATGAAATGGCATTAGGTAATTATGTGGCGCAAAACTTTATATACAACCTTTTTGCATTTTCCATTATCATATGATAGAGAAGAAGTTATTTGCAAGACTTATATAACAGATAAAGAGGTGAGATATGAATAAATATTTATTGGCAATTCCTATATTAGCCAGCGTTTTTTTGTTTTATGCTTTTCTTTCACCAGGTAATGCAAAAGAAGATAATACCAATGGTGAGTTGAACTCATCCATTACATTGGCCGAACTTCAAGACATTAAAGACGCGCCGGTTGAGCTTGGTCAAGTAGACTGGATTAGAAATTATGACGAGGCCGCCGCCAAAGCTAAACAAGAGAACAAACCGCTACTTGTTTTATTTCAAGAAGTGCCGGGTTGCAGTACATCTTCCGGTTACGGGAAGAATGTGCTCAGTCATCCGCAAATAGTAGAAGCGATTGAAACATTGTTTGTTCCAGTTGCGGTGTATAACAATCACGGGGGAGCTGATGAACAAGTTCTTAAATCGTTTGGAGAGCCTTCCTGGAATAATCCTGTTGTGAGAATTATTGCCCCAGATAGAAAAGAGCTTGTTCCAAGATTAAACGGGGATTATACAAAGGCGGGGCTAGTAAGAGCCATGATTACAGCTCTAGAGAATGATAATAAGGGCGTGCCTCCATATCTAAGTCTCTTGGCGCAAGAGCTCAATGTTAATAACGGAAGGTCGGAACGTGCGGTATTTGCTATGCACTGCTTTTGGGTAGGTGAAGGGAAGCTCGCCAATGTTAATGGTGTTATTTCGACTAAGCCCGGTTTCATGGGTGGTCATGAGGTTGTAGAGCTTGAGTTCAATCCCGACATCATCTCATATGGAGATCTTGTAAACAAGGCTAAATCTCAGAATGTCGCAAGACATATTTTCACTGAGAAT
>SPCL01000090.1 GCA_004525335.1 Thermodesulfobacteriales bacterium | reverse complement strand
TCCTACGGTAATGGCATTCAAAATTGCATTTTCGGGGCTAGGAAATCCTGCTCTTACAAAGTTGCCAAATTTTATTCTGACTATATCTATATAATGTAAAACCGGGCTGTAAGATCTATCACGCCCAAAGGAAATGATGGATTCTTGGCCCTCAACAAACCCTCTGGCATAAATGCCTTGTCTTTCATAAAACTTTCTTAGATTAAATCCCCCTGGGTTTTTAAAATTCTCAATAGGTCGAAGTTTTATATCCACAAGACGTACTCTATCACCATAAGCCAGCAATTGACTATCGTCAGCTGAGTATATAATCACTCTTCCCGAAGCAGGCTCTTTCACTCCACTTATAAATACCGTATCTGTTTGAAGATATAGCCTTGATCCTGACTCTCTAGTTTCAGGAGATCTATACAACACCCCCTCCAAATCTATTTTCTCCCCAGCAAAATTCAAAATGTTATCAGCTGATATTAATTGTGAATTTGCAGAGAATACTAAACCTAGAGGTATAAATAATAGGAATCTTAAATTTCTGAAATAGAGGGCAATAATCCCACCGAATAGCCCTGTGATTCCGGCTAATACCCAAGGACTTCGGAGGTATTCATTTAGAAGGATTCCCAAGATGAAACTAATCACAATCAGAACTATTTTGTGATTGTTTAAGAGACTATAAATTGATTTATTTGTTGACTTCATTTTCGCCGGAACTGAGTGCCGAGTTATTTTTTACAGTATAGTTGAAATGAGGGGATTAATAAAAGTGTTCTTTAAATAAAGACTCGATTTGTCGAATCAAAGTTTTGTGAAGGTTCAAACTGCTTAGGTTGAAACTCTGTAAATTTAGTAAATTCCGAGGGTTAGTTTGCGGTTTTTATTAATGCTACTGCATGTACTGCAATGCCCTCTCCTCTACCGGTAAATCCCATTTGGTCTGTAGTTGTAGCTTTGATTCCAAGAGATTTGGCGGATACTCCCAGGACTTGAGAGAGAGTTTCTTTTATTTGTTCAATATGTGGGGCGATTTTTGGTTTTTCACATACTATAACACTGTCCAGATTCTCAATTTCAAACCCATTTTCGTTAAGTAATTTTACGGTTTTCTCAAGAAATACTAAACTGGACATACCTTTATATTTTGGATCGGAGTCCGGGAAGTAACTTCCGATATCACCCTCTCCGAGTGCTCCCAATAGTGCGTCACATAGTGCATGACTCAGCACATCAGCGTCAGAATGCCCCTTAAGCCCTAATTCAAAAGGGACCTCTACTCCGCCTATGATGAGCTTGCTATCGTTAGAGAATCTATGTGCGTCAAAACCGTATCCTATCTTATACATGTTTACTCTTCTTTAATGATTATCTATTCCTGAAGCTAAGATTAGCTCTGCTAATTTTATATCTTCAGGAGTTGTAATTTTAATATTGTTTTTAGAGCCTAAAACAAGTTTTACCTCTCTTCCAAGCCTTTCTACAAGCTCTGCTTCGTCAGTACCTAAATAACCGTCTTCTGAAGCTTTTTCAAATGCTTCTTTGAGAATTTCATATTTAAATGCCTGTGGGGTTTGTGCAAACCAGATCTTATTTCTTGGTACCGTATTCTCTATGATGTGTTCAGGGGATGATTGTTTTATAGTGTCAGTTACGGGGATGGCTGCAATTGCTCCCCCTGAGTTTACTGCTTCAGTTATTACTTCATCGATTATATCGAGTGTGACAAAAGGTCTCACACCGTCGTGAACAGCTACTATTTCAGGTTTCGTTGAAAGTGAGTTAAGCCCATTTCTAACGGATTCTTGCCTTTCAGCCCCACCTGCAATAACTTTTGATACCTTTTTGATATTAAATTTATCAACAATCTCAGCCTGGGTGTATTCAACCCATTTATCAGGAACTACAAGTACAATCTCTGAAATAAATTTTGATCTTTCGAAGCTCTGGATTGAGTAAACGATAAGAGGCTTTGTGGAAAGGGGGATAAATTGTTTTGGTAACAATTCCGCCCCTTCCCCCACAAATCTTTTTCCTAATCCGCCTGCAGTGATAATAACAGCAGCTTTCATATCAGCCATTTGATGCAGATCGTCTATTGTCGTCTTTTACTTTAGAAAATATCATTCTACCTGTAGGTGTCTGAAGCACGCTTGTTACAGAAACGTCAATTTTATTGCCAAGATGTCTCTTCGCTTCATCAACCACAACCATAGTTCCGTCCTCAAGATACCCAATACCCTGGTTATCTTCTTTACCTTCTTTTACAACATGTATATTCATTGTTTCACCAGGCAACACTACTGGTTTTAGTGCATTTGAAAGCTGGTTGAGGTTCAATATCTTAACGTTTTGAAGACCTGCTACCTTGTTTAAGTTGTAGTCGTTGGTGATAATAAGCCCTTTAATTTTAGCAGCCAACTCTACTAACTTTAAATCTGCTTCCCTAACTTCCGGGAAATCTTGACTGGTAATTCTAATAGAGACATTTGGGATATCCTTTTGCAATCTCTTGAGCACATCAAGACCCCTTCTTCCCCTTACTCTCTTTATGGGCTCTGAGGAGTCAGCAATATGCTGAAGCTCTTTAATTATGAATTTAGGTACTATAAGCGGCCCGTTAATAAACCCTACCTCTGCCACGTCAGCAATTCTGCCGTCAATAATCACACTGGTATCCAGAATCTTTGCCTCCCCTCCACCTTTGGATGAATACTTGTGGTTGGAATCTTCAGATTCTCTTCCTTTGTTTACTCCAACTGTTATTCCAATGTGAAATAGTAAGAGAAAAAAGGCTATAGAAACATAGGGGAAGATGTTAGATGGAATAGATAAGATCCCAAGTACCTCTGTTAGGGCGAAGAATGATAGAGCCGCAGCTCCCATCCCAAGTGCTCCCCCTAATATAGATCTTGGGCTATAAGACCTGATGACAAATTCTGATCCCCAAACAATACCTACTGTAACGATACCAAATAAAACTCCAACAACTACTGATGTAGGAATTTCATTATTTGGATATGCAATTCCAAAACCAGCTAATGCGCCTAAAATAAAAAATAGAATCTTAAGTTTCATTTCTTCCTCACCTCGATCCCTACCCCAGCTTGCTTGGATTAAATAGAACTAAGTATAAGTAAATATGGATATTGAACTAGGTAGTTAAAGTGCTCTAACGCTTATAATATATGTATTTAATATCTGCGCCGTAGCCTCATATCCGGTTTAACTTAGCCTATTGTAAATTGAATCAGCAAGTGCGGCAGAGAGTATTTTAATATAAATAGTTAAGACTAAGATTGCCCACTATTTACTACTTCAACTACGTTGACTATTTCGTCAACTACTCTGGTGTACTTACTTCTTCCTGTACCCGGGCTCTTTGCTCTGCCGTCAATACCTACATCGGCTAGAATTTCCCCCGTGGTAGCGTCAATCAGCGTAACCCAAACCTGGACAGACATTTTACCCTTGTCCTTGAGTCCTCGAAAAGCATATTCACAGTACTTACAGCCTCTGACATAACCACTGACAGTACCTCTGACCAGTAGTGCTCTCTGCTGGCCATTACCCTCATAGGTTGAAGAACGGCTAACAACTTCAACATTGTTTTTCGTTCTTAGTTCTTCGGCTACCATATCTGCGATTTCAACGCCCGAATCATATGGGACCCACTCTAAATCTGTTTTCCTAAAATCAGGTATTAGAATGACTTCGTAACTCTCATATGTGCTCTTAGGAGCTTGGTAAACGTTAACATTGGTTGGCGTACAACCAATTAATATGAGGAATGATAGGATTACGCAACTATAAATAAATTTATTTACCACTCCGATCCTCCGTTTATTTAATTACTATATTGTATCCAAGTTTAAGATTTCTGAAAGGGTAATCTGTAATATCGTCTGACCCCCAACTCCAAAATTGGATGAATAAGTTGCCTCAGATCTTTTAATAATTAGAAGAAATATCGTATAATTTCGTCTCAGCTGAAACAAATTTCTTATTATTTATAAATGAAGGAGATGTGATGGATATCTACAACCTCGTGAGCTTTGTCGGGATATTTATATTACTTGGGCTTGCGTGGCTATTATCCACAAACAGAAAAAACGTTAATTATAGGGTAATCATATGGGCTCTGGTTTTACAGTTTATATTTGCGGCGTTTATTTTTCTGATACCCGCTGGAACCAAAGTTTTTCTATATTTAAACGCATAGTAGTGCAGGTCTTAGGCTCGGCCTCTGCCGGGGCTGAGTTTCTTTTCGGAAGACTCGCTCTTCCGCCCGGTACACAAAACGAATATGGAGAGGACTCTCTGGGATTTTTCCTGGCTTTCCAGGCCCTTCCAACCATCATCTTTTTCTCAGCTCTAATGTCGATTCTCTACTATTACAATATTATGCAGAGGGTTATTAAGGCTTTCTCCAATACATTTACCAAGCTTATGAGGATATCGGGGGCAGAGTCACTGAGCGCAGCAAGTAATATATTTGTAGGAATAGAGTCGTCCCTAACCATAAAGCCTTATCTAAATGATATGACCCGCTCTGAGCTGTGCACCGTTTTAACAGCGGGGATGGCTACCGTGTCCTCAAACATATTAGCTCTATATGTTTTTAGCCTGCAGAATCAGTTCCCCACCATTGCAGGACATCTCATTTCCGCCTCCATTCTTTCAGCCCCTGCCGCGGTTGTAATGTCTAAATTACTGGTACCGGAGGACGGAGCGCCAAAAACGCTTGGTACCAATGTCGACCCCTACTATGATAAGGATGGGAGTCTTTTTGAAGCAATAATAAACGGCGCTGAAAACGGGGTAAAGCTCATTATCGGTATTGTTGCTCTACTTACCGCTATTTTGGGTTTAGTGGCGCTCCTTGATTTAATAGTCGGCGGAGTAGGAGTTCATATCAATAGTTTTATTGGTATAGACATCAACTGGTCGCTAAAAGGTTTTATGGGCTATTTGTTTTATCCTCTCACGCTAATAATCGGAGTTCCATACAACTGATGCTTATACGATTTCAAAAATTATAGGCGAGAGAACCATAGTTACTGAAGTTGTTTCGTATAATGATCTTGCCTATGCAATTGAAAATGGGTTACTTAAACACCCCAGGTCTTCAATAATTACAGCATACGCACTTTGTGGGTTTGCTCACATTGCCTCTATGGCTATTTTTGTCGGCGGCGTTGCAGCGCTTGCCCCCTCTAGAAAGAAAGATATAGCGGCTATGGGCTTTCGTGCCCTAGTTGCCGCTACCCTTGCCTGTCTCATGACCGCATGTATTGCGGGAGTGTTCTTTTCTGAAAAATCCATCTTGCTTTAATCCATTTTGCTTTAAACGAACGTACTATATTTTAAGAAGCCATATTATTGTCTAACAAACAATATTTCAGCCTATATACGGCTATGGCTAACTGTGTAGTAAGCACTCAGATATTAGGAACGTTTGTATGTATTGCTTTTATGGACGGCGTTCCCATAGGAGACACACAATGACGGAACCGAACACAAAAGAGCGTATCTTAGACTCAGCAGAATATTTGTTTGCAAACAAAGGATTAAAAGACACCTCGGTTCGAGATATCACAAGACAGGCTGATGTTCACTTGGCAGCTGTCAATTACCATTTTGATTCCAAAGACGGTCTCGTTAGAGCGATAATGGAGCGAAGAATCGCACTTCTTAACAGGCAGAGATTAGAGCTCCTGAACACATTTGAACACCAATTCGGAAGCGATCCTGTTCCAATTGAGTATGCGTTGTATGCCCTGCTTTCCCCGGGAATAAAGATGTGTTTTGAAAGGCCTCATTTTCTTAAGATTGCAGGTCAAATAGTTTCCCATCCCGATGAGGAAACATACAAAATTTTCGTTTCACATTTCGAAGACGTGTTTTCCAGATTTAAAGAAGTTTTTATTGTTTCTTTGCCGCACGTGCCCGAGGAAGAACTCTTGTGGAGAATCCATTTTCTCATAGGTTCAATGATTCATACATGGACAAATCATTCCTGGCTAAAGACCTTCTCCGGCGGAGTTTGCGAGCTAAGAGAACAAGAGGAAATTGTTAATATGTTAATAGCTTTTTGTGCTGCAGGTTTAAGGGCAGATGTATATAGTCACCCAAAAGAATGAGATGAGTAAGTTTAGCAAAGTAAAAAAAAATCATAATCAATGGAGTAAGAAGAATTATGAAAGCTACATCTTTTGAGACCTCTGTAGACAATTATAAGGCCGATAATTTTAGTTTGATGGATGGGGAAATGCTAGACACAGACTCTGTAAGAGAAGATTTTATGGAGAGCGAAGTTGATTATGAGATTAAGCCTAAAAAGAATGAAAAAAAAGAAAACAATTACAAATTCAATCATGAGTTAAGGCTTGTGAATGCCTATTTTAAGGAAGTAGGGTCTGAGACTCTTTTGAAAGCTAAAGACGAAATTAATATTGCAGCAAAAATTAAAGAGTGTGAATTACAAGCAAAAATTGCAATTAAGGTAATTAAACTAAGCTCTGGTAGGACAATTAAAGGATCTATAGAAGAAGTTGCCCAGGAATACCGGAATTTGTTAAATGATCCTTCTTTTAAAAAGCAGATTGGTTGTGAAGATTACAAAAGACTTCAGAAACATTTGATGGTTCTCGAAGCATATGTGAAAAACGCCAATAAGTTAAAAAATTTCTTTGTTAGAGCAAATTTGAGGCTTGTTGCAAGCATGGCTAAAAAATATGTTGGAAGAGGCGTCCCATTTCTTGATCTTATCCAGGAAGGCAACTTAGGCCTTATAAAAGCAGTAGAAAGGTTTGATCATACAAAAGGTTGCAGGTTTTCAACATATGCGTGCTGGTGGATAAATCAGGCTATGAATAGGGGTGTTTTTAACCAGACGCGAACAGTGAAAATCCCGGCATATGTTTTAGAAAAGGCTGGAAAGGTCTGGAGTGAGCGGGCCAAATTCATTGAAGAAACAGGACAGGAGCCGCATCCTCGGGAGATAGCTTCAAAGGTTGATATGAGCGTTGAAAATGTAAGGCAGGTTCTTGAGTCTAATAACGGTAACAACATGGTTCGCCTCGATTCTCCTGTATGGAATGGAGAAAAAGCTACTTACATGGATTACATGGAAGATTCTCAATCCCTGCCGGTAGATACCCTAATTGCTGAGGGCTCGATTCCCTCAAGCGTTGAGCATGCTCTTGATATGTTAGATGAAAGAGAGCGGGATGTAGTAAAGATGCGCTTTGGTGTGGGATATAATCAGTCGTTTACGTTGGATGAAATCGGTAAAAGTTTTGGTCTTACTAGGGAAAGAATTAGGCAGATAGAGAAAAAGGCTCTACAAAAGATGAGAGATTCGTCCTCTGCCCCAGCACTTAGAAGTTTAATTGAGAAAAACTAATGTTTTCAAATTAAAGCATTTCGCTTGAGGTTGAAGGAGGGGACGCCTCAAGCGGGGGCTTTTGAGAAGTCACCCATGATAATTAGAACGTCAAATTATTCTTTAATCCTTATATATCATTAAAACTGCAATTCCAAAAAATTCAAATTTTTCTAAAAGAAGACTTGACATATTTTTTTTAAGTGATATTATTTGACCAACTAGTCAACTATAAGGTAAAAAAATGGGAAGAACAAGCACAGCAAAAGAAAAATTAATAACAAGCGCAATCGAGCTTATGGGAAACCGTAGCTATAACGCGGTAGGGGTTCAGGAGATCTGCGATCACTCTGGTGTTAAAAAAGGCAGCTTCTATCATTTCTTTCCTTCCAAGCGTGACCTAACATTAGAAGCTATAGATACTATGTGGGGCAAATTCAAAGAGCAAATGCTCGATCCCATATTTAATTCAGACATCAAGGCCTTTGAAAAGTTTAATGTTTTAATGAACAAGTCTTATGAATACCAGTCTGCTGCAAAAGAGTGTACAGGATGTGTTACAGGTTGTGGCATGGGGAATCTAGCTCTAGAACTCAGCACGCAGGACGAAATCATTCGACAGAAGATTGAGCAGATATTTGAAGAATGGGCACAGTATTTTGAAGATGTAATTGTAGATGCCGTAAATGAAGGGGATCTTTCGGTTGATACTGACCCAAGATCAACAGCTCAAGCTATATTGGCTTATATGGAAGGTGTGTCGCTGATGGGAAAAACCTTCAATGACCCAACAATGCTAAGCCGACTTGGTGAAGGAATGATTCAATTATGCATTTCAAAAAAGAACATATCTTTAGAAGATAATATGTAAAAACTGCTTGAAAATATATTTTTTGCAAATTAACAAACCGACCAGTCAACTAAAGAATAAATTGCAGGAGGCAAATAAGATGCAGAATTCAAGAATAAATAACGCTAAGGAAATTTCAGCGATCAATGTTCAAAACGCCAATTTCCCGGGTTACATTGATGTTGAAAATTCCAAAGATGAATTACTTGTTAAGTTCTTTGTAGATTCACAAGATGAAGAGGCTTTTACTGAGCTT
>SPCL01000212.1 GCA_004525335.1 Thermodesulfobacteriales bacterium | reverse complement strand
GTTAGTATAGCATCAATATTAATTAAATCGGGCTAATATTATTGTCTTAGCCCATTGGAGTAGTAAGGCATTTGAATAAGGTCAAACTTTATAAAGCAATCTCTTATTTTACTGTTTTTGTAGGCTTACTAACGATTTCCACTCTTTTGTCATTTTCACACAATCTCTGGGCGCAGTCTCAAGATTCGGAAGCCGTATTTTTTGATTCAAGTACAAACAGTATTACTCAAGAAAGCATAGAAGTCTTAAATCGAAAGGCTAATTTTCTACAAAATACTCCTGAATTCACAATCACCCTTGAAGGATATTCAGATATAACCGGTAGAGCAGATTACAATTTAGACTTGTCAAAAAAAAGAGCGCAGCTAGTAAAAGATTACTTGGTCGATATTGGTATAGATCCTAATAATATCAAAGTAGTGGGAAAAGGCGGTACCGAAAAGTACGGTGCCGGGGAGGCAAGTGAAGCGCTACTGCAAAACAGGAGAGTAAATTTAATAGTTGATATTCCTATTACCCCCGCAATGGAAGTAGAAAATCAGAAAATAGAGGATCTATCACAAGAGCAAGAACCTGAAGTTATAGAAGAACCAGCTAATGACATCATCTCCGAAGAACCTTCTATTCAAACAGCTACATCCTCTCCACAGCCTGTGTCGGAAGATCTATCAAACAATATAGAAAGAGAAATACGGCAGAATGCTTCAGATGGAATTATTTTCATCACACCTAGAGAAATGCAAATTGGCCAGACTTATACAGTAGAAGCTGAGGTCTCCAATTCCTTTTTAGAAGCCCTGGATAAAGATTTAACAAATATTAAGCTAGAAAATGAGCTTGGTATCAAACTTAGCGGCAAGGGTTTCGATATAAATCCTTATTTAGAGAATGATGAAGAAATAAAGACAATAGATAATACTGCACCAACTAAGTGGGAGTGGTATGTCACACCGCTAGCAAATGGTTTTAATTCTCTTATTCTATCAACTCAGGTAATTCCAGAAGGCTCAGCGGATAGAGCAATAAACCCTAAATACGATACATTTCAAAGGGTTATTGATGTTAAGCCCAATTTAATTCATTCTATAACAAGCAGTTATTGGATTATGGGTATTTTAAGCGTCCTAATAATCGCAGTAGTTGTGTGGATATTAATTAGGAAAGTCAGATTAAATTAATTCTATTTAGAGGAAATAAATGGGTTGGCTTGATAAATTAGTTGGTAAAAGTGAGATGATTAAGGATTTAGATCATGTGGCTATAGTCGTGAGTGATATGGATCGCGCAATTGAATTTTATACACAGATTCTGGAGTTAAAATTAATATTGGATGGACGTCTAAATGGTGGCGAAAAAAAGAGCTTCGTTGGTACAAAATCTAAAGCAATAATTGCTCTCAGTGAAAATAAGAATAGATCATTACAAAAAGGTGAATACGCCGGGGGTGTAAACCATGTGGCGTTTGGTGTGGATGATATAGAGAAATCAAGGCAGGTCCTAAAAGACAAAGGGATAGAATTTATTGAGATAAAAATGGGAGACGACGGTAAAGCAAAGGCATACCATTTTCTTGACCCGGACGGGCTTGAACTTGAAATTTGCAGTAACACTGGGGAGGAAGTCCCTCAATATTAAAGAAATACTAATATTTATCGTATCCCCAATTCTGGTATAATAGTTTGAGGAAACCATTGAAATTTTAAGAATCGATAATATATTATTAGTGTTGTATTAGAACTAAATCAGGAGTTTGAAGTGAATTCAGTAGATACGGATAAATACAGCTTGCCGGTAAGATACGGTCCTGAAATGAGAGTCCTCGTAGTAGGGGGTGGAATTGCAGGATTGACTTTTACCGCATTGTTGCAGCAAAGAGGCTTTAAGCCGACTCTAGTTGAGCGGATACCTGAGTACGGATCTGTGGGCTATGTTATTGTGCTTTGGCCCTCCGGTAGCCGTATTTTAAAAGGTCTCGGAGTCTACAGAGACTTGCTTGACGTAGGGCTTCAGTTTACAACTTATAATGTCTCAGATGAACAGGGGCAGATGTTGCACTCATATTCAGTTAAGAGCGTGACTGAGAAATACGGTCCTATGCTAAGTACTTACAGGCCTGATTTAATTGATGTCATCAAAAAAGCAGTCGACCCCGGTTCAATCCGAATGAATACTACCGTTGAGAAGATTGACCAAACGAATGATGAAGTTTACGTAACATTTAGTGATGGCACTGAAGAAACCTATGACCTGGTAGTAGGATGTGATGGTGTGCGCTCCAAAACACGAAACATGGTGTTTGGAGATGTGCCTTTATCTCATAGTGGCATGAACGGCTGGAGTTTTTGGGTGAAGCCGAGTATTGCCAAGACACTGCAAATAGCTGAATATTGGGGTACAGGGAAGTTCTTTGGAGTATGGCCTACTAAAGGCAGGCTGTCGGTATTCACAAGCATAAGAAACGATGCCCGGGAGCTAGATCCGGTAGAATCGAGAATTGACAGAATTCAAGAGAATTTTAAGAATTTTGGCGGTATCGTGCCTGAAATATTAGAGGGGCTGGACGATCCAAATGAAATCTTCCACGGACACTATAATGATTTAATAATGAAGAAATGGCATAAAGGCAGAGTAGTGTTGGTTGGCGACGCGGCCCACGCTATATTACCAACTGCCGGAGGCGGTGTGTCCATGGCGATGGAATCTGCTGCGGTATTAGCCGATGAGCTCTCAAGGGCCGATTCAAAATATATAGAACAATCTTTTGAAAGCTATATGACAAGAAGACGCTCCCGCGTTGCTAAGATACAAACTCAGTCTCGGATGATGGGCAAATATGTTTTTACAAACAACCGTTTTGTATCTTCTGCGAGGGATTTTCTCATGCGCTTCTATTCAAACAAGTTTCACATTCGCTATTGGGATACCATGCTTAAAGAACCTATATAATCCTGGATATCCTCTAGGCTGTAGATAATCTAACTTTACATGGCCTAATCCAATCTACTTTATATCATCTCATAAGTTATAATTTTAGGGGCTGTCCTAGATAACAGAGAAAGGTTATCATAACAGTCATACGAAAGAGCAGATTAAACAAGGATAAGCAGCAGCGTTTGATGGAGCACTTTATATCGGGTTCTACTGCAAGGTGTGCCGCGGAACTTGTGAGAG
>SPCL01000148.1 GCA_004525335.1 Thermodesulfobacteriales bacterium | reverse complement strand
TACTTTGAGTGAATTTAAAAACATGTTAAAAGAGATTGCGCTTGAGAGGATTAGTCTAATTAACCTACTTAATTATAATCATTATATTTCCTATAACAACAGAGAACTCGATCTTTTATTTTATGCGCGGCAATAATTTATAAATATGGGTTGGGCAGAAAAACGAGTTCAAGAATACGGCCAAGGCCAGTCAGCCACTTTTTTGAAAAATGGCGCTGGGATTTGCGAATCCTATAAATTTCACGAATTCCGTTTACAGATGAGACAAGCTAAATATAGGGTTTTCTGCCAAAAACCTAACTTATACTATGGTCTTATTATAGGAGGGCAGGTCAAGATACATCGCAGCGCTGCTTATTTGCGGCTACTTGTGAAAACGAAATATTGCTAAATAATCAGTAGGTAATAAACTATATATATACTCTAAAAACTCACAATGCTTTGGGGAGAAAATCCATGACACGATTTAAAAACATACTATTGGTATTACATGGCAAGAATAACGAAGAAGAAGCCGTAAAAAGGGCTTTCGCGCTGGCTAAAAACAACAAGGCGAAGTTAACAATAGTTGATGTCCTGGAGGAACTACCTGAAACAATGAAGGATTATCTTAAAATTGTTTCAGTTCAAGAACTTGAGAAGATAGTCGCTGAGGAAAGAGTCTCAGAAGTACAAACGCTCATTAAATCAATTGAAACCGAGAAACGTCTTAAGCCTATAGTCAAAACTCTCGTCGGAAAACCTCATATTGAGATAATAAAGGAAGTACTTAGAAATAAGCATGACTTGGTGATGAAGACCCCGGAAGGCAAGGGAGGAACAAAAGAGGCGCTATTCGGAAGTATTGATATAAATTTAATGCGCAAGTGCCCCTGTCCGGTATGGATGATTAAGCCTAAAGAATCTACAAAATATTCTCGGATTCTTGCCGCAGTAGATCCCGACCCTTATGATGATGTAAGAAATAAACTTAATCATTATATAATGGAATTGGCGGTCTCAATTTCCCAATTAGAGAAAAGTGAACTCCACATAGTTCATGCATGGAACCTATACGGGGAGAGGGCTTTGAGGGGGCCTCGTTTTCATAAAGCTGGGAATGAGATAGCAAGATTGCTTCTAGATGCTATGAATTTTCATAAAGACAACTTAGACAAACTTTTAAATAAGTTCCCCTTAGACAAACTAAAGCACAAGATACACCTGCGAAAAGGTGACCCAGCGGTATTGATCCCGGAAGTTGCAAAGAAAGAAAAGATCGATCTAATAGTAATGGGTACAGTTTGCCGCACTGGAATACCGGGTTTTATTATAGGAAATACGGCTGAATCTATTCTATTTAAGGTGGACTGCTCAGTCTTAAGCATAAAACCCTATGGGTTCATCTCTCCCGTAAAGCTTTAAGATTGATTAAATATTGAGGAATTTTATAAGTTAAAATCAGGCTTGCCATATTCTCGGCAATATGGGCAACTCAAGTACTGGAGAATCTAGCAAAACAGGGAGCGCCTACAAGGGCTGAAATCTCGGATGCCACTATGGGGCATCGCGCGGAGTGTGTTATGTTGAATAAAGGCCCTCATATACTGGATGCATTAACCGCATTGGATAATATATTGAGACGAATGGAAAAACACCAATTAAAGAAAACGTCCATGTTGCGAGAACTAAGACTGGCATATAACTTCCCACACAATTAAACTCATTATCAATATATCTTGAACTACAAAAGCTTGTATAATAGCTCTTAAGGTAAGTTTAGACTAAAACTACAACTTAAAGATGACAGAACATCAATTAGGTGAGCTTTTATTGGACATCGCCTTCCTTTTGGCCTTGTCCTATTTGTTAGCTGCATTACTCACGCGAATTCGCATCCCTGGGATTCTTGGTGCTCTTTTTATTGCAATGGCAATTCATTATACGCCTCTTGGCGACCGGCTTCTTACACCGGAAATTCAAATACCTCTTTCTTTACTAGCTGAACTCGGGGTATTGTTTCTTCTGTTTTTTATAGGAATTCAGATCGATCCTAGAGAAATGCGCGGCTTGGGCAAGGATATAATCTGGTTAACAGTTTTAAACACTACTATCCCATTTTTGTTTGGTATTATAGTCATGCTAGCCCTGGGTTACGGATGGGTGATCGCTTTTGTAATTGGCTTGACACGCATGCCAACAGCGGAAGCGGTGATAGTTCCGATTTTGGATGAATTTAGACTCATTCGCACACGTGTTGGGACTTTTATAATTGGCGCCGGAGTACTGGATGATATAATAGAAGTGATACTTGTGGGAATTGTATCAGTGTGGATCAGTAAAAAAGCGGCTGACGTGACTGATGCTCTTGCCGGCATCTTTTTTAGCCTGGTATTATTTATTCTTTTTGCCTGGATCAGCAGACGCTGGCTGATACCTCATATGAGCCGCTTATTACCGCGTCATCCACGCAACCTCATGCTATTATCTATGGTAGTTCTATTTGCTTTTGGAGGTTTCTCAGAATTTAGCAATCTTGGTATGGTTGTGGGTGCAATAGTTGCAGGAGTATTGATGCGGCCTACCTTTGACAAAATGAGAGAAGTCGGCGAGCAAGTAACCCAGACAATACAGTCTATAAGCTATGGGTTTTTAGGAATTATATTCTTTTTCTGGGTAGGACTAAATGCCGATGTTGAGGGAATGATCCGAGAACCTGTTTTAGCAATTCTACTGTTTCTTGCGGCTTTTATGGGCAAGCTGCTGGGTGTGTTTCTTATGGTGCCGATGAATAAGATTTCAATAAAAGAAGCATGGACAATCGGAATAGGTCTGAATGCGCGTCTTACTACGGAGATCATTGTCGCTCAATTATTGTTTAGTGCTGAATTAATTGATTTGGATCTTTTTACAGCGCTCATAGCGGCATCCGCATTTTCTACAATAATTGTACCCTTAGCATTTGCTTTAATAGTTCGCAAATGGGGAGAAGAACTTAGAGCATGAATTGGAGGATCGGCAAATGAATGAAATTCAAATACCACATGGTATGACTTCAATCCTTCTCTGCTTGGATCTTGAAGAGGGCTCTAGAGAACTGGCGGAGTTTTGCAAAGACTGCGCTGAACATTGGAACTATCCAGTTCACGTTATTCATATACATGGTGAGGGAGGACGTGATATTGAAGATGTAGAGTCTGATTTAAGTGTTATAGTGGATGACATACTGCACAATTTAAGAGTGCCCTTAGTAAAAACAGTGAAAGGATTGCCTGAAGAGGCTATTGTTGAGTTTGCGAATGAGATAACAAGCACTCCTCTTATTATGCTTGGGAGAAGAAAGCGCAGAATTGTGGATCGCATCTATGTCGGCAGCACAACCAGTGCAGTTATCTCATTGTCACCCTATCCTGTTCTGGTAGTACCATTAAATACTTTTAAGTGATACACATGGAAAAACAAAAGTTTCTTACTGAAGATAAATTCCCGGTCTTGCCCTGGCATTCTTTCGATATAGATTCTGTAATCGCTAAATTAAAAACCGATCCTGAAAGAGGCCTTAGCACCCAAGAAGCCAATAACCGTATTCAGGAGTACGGCACTAACACACTGCAATCCACTCGCAAGGTCCATTGGTATACAGTATTTGCGCGCCAGTTCATTGATGTTCTAATATTGATATTACTAGTTGCGGCAGCCGTCTCTCTGGCCATTGGAGCGTTAGGAGATGCGATTACCATTTTGGTAATCGTTTTGCTAAACGGCGTACTCGGATTTATCCAGGAATGGAAGGCCGAGAAGTCTATTGAGGCGCTAAAGCAGATGCTCGAGCCACGCTGCGAAGTGCTGCGAGACGGGGCGAATCAAACCATTGATGCCAGGGATCTGGTTCCCGGAGATATTTTATTACTGAACATAGGTGATCGAGTACCTGCAGACATAAGGCTAATTGAAGGCATCAACCTTAAAGTTGATGAATCTTCGTTAACCGGGGAGTCGACGTCCGTAAGCAAAGCAATAGATACTGTCCCCGTGGATACCCCTCTTGCTGAAAGATCATCGGTTGCTTGGATGGGAACTGCAGTTACTAACGGAAGGGGAATGGGTATTGTTACATCAACAGGTATGTCCACCGAATTCGGACGCATTGCTCAGTTAACAGGAACTGTAGACAGTGAAGCAACACCTTTACAACGTAAGCTAGCAGTTTTGGGTAAACAATTAGGAATATTAGCGGTCATTATTTCAACGATAGTAGCACTTTCAGGATGGCTTTTGGGTAAACCTTTACTCGACATGTTCCTGACAGGAGTGGCTCTCGCTGTAGCAGTGGTGCCTGAAGGATTACCTGCAGTAGTAACAATCACGTTGGCCCTCGGTATACGTGCTATGGTAAAGCGGCGCGCGTTGCTTCGTCGTTTGCAGGCGGGTGAGGCATTAGGCTCTGCTACCATTATATGTACTGATAAAACCGGTACGCTCACACAAAACCAAATGACAGTTCAGCGCATTTGGCTTCCTTCAGGGGAGTTTGAATTAACCGGTGTGGGTTATGCTCCAGTAGGTGATTTTCAAAAAAATGGAGAGCAAGTTGATCTTAGCAAACAAAAAGACATTTCAACACTTCTTGAAAGTGGGCTTCATTGCAACCATGCACGTATTGCTAAAGACGAGCGTGGCTGGTATGCAATCGGGGAACCAACCGAGGCGGCCCTTGTAGTAGCGGCTAATAAAGCAGGTTTACACCTAGAGGAACTCTCTCATATTGTAAGCGAATTCTCGTTTAATTCCCTTCGCAAACGGATGACTGTAATCGAGCAGTCACCCGTTGGCTTGATAGCCCACGTCAAAGGTGCGCCTGAAGTGATATTGGAGCGTTCTACACTCATCCTAGATGGAGAGCAGGTTCGCACTCTAAATGATACAGACAAAGTTGCAGCTAACACTGCTTATCTTACACTTGCAGAGCAAGGTCTCCGCACACTTGCTATAGCGCGCCGCATTCTGCCCAGTGACATATCCTTAGACGAAGAGCACGTCGAACAAAACCTTACTCTACTGGGAATTGTAGGCATAATAGATC
>SPCL01000287.1 GCA_004525335.1 Thermodesulfobacteriales bacterium | reverse complement strand
CCGCATAGCTCACTTGGATACAAACCACCAGCTCCACAGGCTATAGTTTCAGGTAATAAAGCCAAGGAATATGAAGACAGATTTACTTCAACTCATTAGAGAAAATATATGGAAATTTGTAACTTAAAAGGTGGACCTATTTTTGGGGGCTTGACAGATTCTCTAGTCTCCTTAATCTATTAGATGAATGCTGGAATTTAAAAATAAATTATAGCCAAAACTGTATATCGTGGTTTAAAACGCTAAACTTTTACACCCTTCTTTTACAGAACTTTATTCAGATTTCCCCAGAGCAACAAGAAACATAGTACTCTTGCCTTGGGCATGAGGAGAAAAGAATCTTGTCACATCATCATCAAAAAATGTACGTCCGCTCGCCCCAAGCCCGAGTCCGTAGGCTGCAAGATAAAGTTTGCCGCCGATTATTCCAGCTTCTAGCTGGGCTGTCCTGTAGCCGCGGTTTCCAAATTCATCAAGAATGTTAGTTAAATCCGCAAGAAAAAAAACATCCACGCTTGCGTTTCCTGGCAGTTCCTGACCAAGCCCAAGCTGTGTGGCTTTCCTTCTGAAATCACCTTCATTTAATAGCTCAAGTACATTTCTACCCCTGTTATAAAAATAGGAACCCTGAGGAATTTCCTCCACATCATTTACAATCAGGTATATATCATTGAGGGTTGACTCCGGAGATTTTAGGAAATCTGCGGGAATTCCCCTTGTTGAACGATAAAGAATATTGCTTAGCTGTATGAATGTTATAGGAACACGGCCAAATTTGCGCGTAGAACCACGCCTTAAAATTGTATTTTCAAGTGTATCTGATGAACTATCAATTTCTTTGTCATCATCCGGTCTCAGTCGAAAGGTTTTCCCTTTTGGTTTGGGATAGCTATGCGTATAACCTCCCCTGCTCCATTTACTAACCTCTTTTTCAGTTGTCAGAGACGAAGCCGAATGGATTTCTCTAATCGAGGGATAATCAACTTCAGTTTTAGAAAGCGCCTCTGTCTCATAATATATTTCCTCCATTTCTTCTTTATTTACGGGCACCTGTGTTCTCAATTTACCCAGAGGGATAAGACTGACAGCAACTTCTTTTTCAGTATCTAGTCCCAGCAGTTTATTTACAACTGTATCTATAAAACCTAATACTATTTTGGACTGTATCCCGTATGCAAAGGACGCTGCAAGTAGGTTCGCAAGTATAGTCCCGTTGTCCCAGAAAGTGTGCCTGTATGCACGTGCCTGGTATTTCCAAGAATTACGCCAGAAAGTGCTTGTACACACAACTGTAAAAGGATCTGTCTCAATCGACTCGTCTCCTGCAGTTGCACCTGCAAGAAATCCCCTGAAGTCTCCCTTTCTCAGCCTTCGCAATGAAAAGTCATGTGGGCTGAAATGATAAACTCCCGCGTCGAGTCCTTTTATATCAGAAGTTACTATATATATTTCTATATGATACAGCGCACCGGTACATGCAGCGGCACGAAAATAAATATCACCTCCCGGATACTTAACTTTCTTTGTTATACCTGCACATAGATACAGCAAATGACCAAGAGTACTCAGGTACGGGACATGCTCACTTTCAGTATCAGTAAAACTCTTTGATAATGAAGTTAATGCAGTAGATTTTGAAAGTGTCTGTATTTTTGGGAATTTAATAGGGTCAAGATTTTTATAGATCTTAAATGGTATGGGTCGGTTTTCCCAGTCCATGTAATGCGGTGGCATACCCGGGTGTTTGGTGATGCTATGATATTTCCATGTCGCATTAGTTTCCCGATTGTCCATGACTTTTAAAGTAGAGTAAGAGATTAAAAGGAAAGTTGCACTTTGTTATCATTAATTATTTTTTGCTTGGCAATGTATTGCATAAAAATCAATCCATTTATTTAATGAATGGTTTATTCTATTTCATCTGGAACGACATATACCATTCTCTTTAATGGTTTGCCCGTCTCAATATTAATTCTATTATAATAAAAATATTTGTACGTTGTCAAGCCCCCAAGGTAATGTGCAAGGACATATGGCGGTTTTCCCTAGAATGGGGAAATGGCGATATATATGGCACAAACAATTAAAGAAGAGAGGTTGAGATGGGTATTGCCCATAGTGAGAGGGGAGGTGCGGTTAGT
>SPCL01000178.1 GCA_004525335.1 Thermodesulfobacteriales bacterium | reverse complement strand
TTTCCGGGTCTGTTCCCAACATTACCGCTGCCGTTTCCTGGTCTTTGAGCAGGCTTGGTTTGTCCAATATTAGACTGAGGCCTCTGCCCACCACCATAGTTCTTACTACCCGAATTCTGTCGTCCAGAGGAGTGTCCTGAATACTTTACGCTTCCTCTGCCTGAGTTGCCAAATCCGCCGCCACCGCCTCCGCCACCGCGGTTCATGCTCTGTCCGCCGCCTCTTCCGCCGCCACCTCTGCCACCGCCTCCTCCTCTGCCCCCTCGGGCGTATGCATCGAGTGTGGCCATGAGCATTAGAGTTAATAGTAGAAAAGCAGTTAATGCGGTCTTTAAATTTATTTTATTTTTCTTCATTGTTATCGGCCTCCTTTTCTTTCTTGAAGTTAATGAAATCAATCTTTACCGCATCTTTTGGAAGCTTGGCCTTAAAAACAGACTCAGAAAGTTTTGGCTCCAAGTTCCAGTTGGAAAATATCGCCTGATACTGAGGCCCTCCCTCAATCTCTTTGTAATTGATAACAAACTTGTAGGGGAGCGCTGGGTCCTCGTTTGAAATCCATATCTGCCAATCTACATACTGACCTGTGAACGCAAGGTGTGAGCACTCAACTCCTCTCACAATGCTATCGCCCACAACAAGTCCTCCAGTGGTGGTTTCCATAAATGAGGAGTATGGGTCTGCGTTTAATATGTCTGCAAGGGCTAGAGTGAAATCGTAGTTGTCTATTAGAAAGTCCATTGTAGCATCTATTGAGTCAGGTGTCTTAAGCACTCCGTAGAATTGTTTGCTGGCGTTATAAAGTGTGAGCTCTGTGCCGCTATACCACACCTCTCTTGTGCCGCTGTCGCCAACGAACTTGGCATAAACATTGTTAGGTCTCTTAACGGACGTTGCCATCGTGCCGCTGTACTGAATGGTCTGCCCGGAGTCGAGCGTTCTGTCGTTGGTAATCTCGCTATCAAATGTGAACTCTTTAGCTGCCATCAGCGCATCCGACATATCTTTTAGCGCTTCAAGTGCTTCAGGGTCAATTTCAGTTTGTGAACTTTCCGCTTGAGAAGTATCAGCTTGAGAAGTATTAGCCGCCTCTGTTTTTGTCTCTTCTTGTGCACTCACGAGTTGTGAGTTTCCCGCTATGGGAACAAAAGCGAAGCTTAGGATAAAGAAAGTGATAATGAGAGTATTTTTTATGCCTACCATTTTAACCTCCAGTTAAATTGTAATTATTTATTGTAAATGATATCTATAAGAAATACATCACCAATATCAATATGCGTACGATATCACCTTCTATTATTGTCCTGACAATTCTATAACTTAATCTAAAATAATTCCAGAGTTTGATTCGCGCGTAAACAATTATGAAGTGGACTTCATTAGAATACTGTAATTATTGACTTATTTTAGGTCTGCTGGAAACAAAAAAAAGGGGGCTCACACTACTAGCGCCAAGCTCCCCTTTATACTTTTGTCACCCTGAATTACGATTCTGATCAAGTGAAGAATCGGATGCCTTTAGCTATTACTAAAAATGTTGCTAATTAATCTATCTAATTCTTATACTCAAAATATTCAGGGTCTCATCTCATAATTTTAAGTTTAAGCAGCCACTTTCCTTCTTCTCATGACCATAAATCCTACTATTCCCAAAAGAGCTACCATAGAGATTAATCCCCATTCGCTGAGAGTAGGGATTGGGGAGGGTGCTGGAGGAGGAGCATTTACTATGAACCTTCCCCTTGCAATAGGTCCATCGAATATTTTGTTGGTTAGCACGGTAACTAGGCTGTTGTCTGAAGTCCTCATCACGCTTACCGAGTCGTCGAGCACATTTGTAACATATATAAACTGTCCGTCGGGAGTTACATCTATACCATTTGGAAAACTAAGGCCCCGTTTGAAATCGTGTCTATAACTGTATTGTCTGATATTCGGATTACCGAGACGTCTTCGCTACTGCCGTTTGCCGTATAACCAAAAGCGCCGTCAGGGGAGAAGGCGATTCCATTAGGTGTTTGTCCTACGCTGATCGTATTGACGACAGTGTTAGATGCCGTGTCAATCACGGAAACGTTGTCACTAAGCGCATTAGTCGCATAAACAAATTGCCCGCCCGGGTGTGCGCAGATACCACGCGTACCTGATTCCCCCGGAAGGTTAATTGTCGTAATAAGTGTGTTTGTGGTTGTATTGATTACCGAGACTGAGGCGTTGTTAAGATTCGCTGTATATACCTTGCTTCCGTCGGGTGTGATAGTGATAGCCTGAGGATTAATATCTACGGGTACGGTAGTGATAACCGACAGATCCGCAGCGTTTAATACGGTAACTGTATCAGCCAGGACATCCGCCGTATAGAGTGTATTGCCGTCCGGGGATATCTGTATTGCAAAGGTGTTATTAGGCAGAGTTGTCTGGTTTACTATTTGATTGTTGGATGTGTCGATCTTTATAATCCCGCCGTTTCCGGTGTAGTAGATGAATTTGCTGTCAGGAGATACGGTCGAACCCTCCAAGGAGCCTGGTAATGGAGATTCAAATATGGAAACTACTTGATTTGTCGGGACGTTTACAACCGAGATTATGTTTTCATCCCGCCCGCCGATGTAGGCTATGGGCTGTGCCAAAGTCGATACGGCAAAGCCTAGAACTAATATTAACACTAGGGAATAATTCCTCATATCCATTCTTAATTCCTCCTTCTAGCAATGTTAAAGAAACTATATCATATTTTCTATATATTGAGAAGATATATATGTATAGATTTATGTCACGATAATTCGTGCTAATTTATCGGCATTCCTATACAACTTCTACAATCAATTTCTGCACAGGGGTATTACGGATGAGACAAATAGTTGCATTGCCCCTTTCAAGATAGTCAAACAAGATTTGAATGTGAAGCATGATTTTTGTAATATTCCTCTTCCGCCTGCACCGGTGTACGGTATCCATGCGCGGAATGAAGGTATCCGCAATTTGCTATATTCTTTTACTAGCCTCGTAATGAGGAGCAGTGTAGGTATACACTTTTTTCATTGTCGTATAAAATATATAGATTCAATAATGAAGGAGGATCAATATTATTATGAGCAATGACAACTTTGATCAGTATATGGACAAGTTTGAATCTCTAGTGCCCGAGCTTCACAACAAGTGGACAGAGTACAAAGAAGAAGTTTTTAAGGAAGGGTTAATCTCTGTTAAAGACAAGCAGTTGATAGCTGTGTCCTGCGCGCAAATTACGGGCTGTGATCACTGCATAAAAGAAAGGACGAAGCTTGCCAAGGCAGAAGGGGCGACGGACGAGGAAATCGCAGAGTCCATATACATTGCCGTTCGTTTAGCAATGGGTCAGCCCTATGCTTTTAGCAGTATCGCGCTTGAGAACTACGATCTTATGAAAGCCAAAGAGAGTGTGTTTAAGGGATCCTTTATGAGCAAAAATATCACTCCGCAGATTCAGGACTTTCATGCAGTCAGCGGCGAAAAGTACAAGAAATTCTTCGCGTTCCATGAACTGGTTTATGAGGATGGACATCTACCAAAGAAACTTAAAAAAGGCCTGATGGGTCTGGCCACGGCTATATTGGCAAAATGCCCCTGGTGTATCAGAAGCTGTATTCGCGACGGCCTTCAAGAGGGCGTAACCAAGGAAGAAATTGTTGAGGCGATTAATACTGCAATAGTAATGAACGGCAGCTCCTGCATAGGACATGCCCCTGCAACTATGGAAGCTGCGGCGGAATAGCACTAAAATTTGCAGGTGTCAGATTTAGTTTACGGGCGGGTTACATATCACACAGTTCTCGTGGCCTGAGTTCCCGCTCGTATCGTGTGAAATGCATGCGCAGTCTAAGAACATTTCTTTTATCATCTCGCGCCCGCGCTGCACGCGGGATTTAAGCCCTGAGTAAGATAAATTCATCTGCTCTGCAATGTCCTTTTGCTTGAGTCCTTTAATATCACTCAGAACAAGCGGCTCTCTATATTTATC
>SPCL01000213.1 GCA_004525335.1 Thermodesulfobacteriales bacterium | reverse complement strand
TGATGGGATTGACACGGTATCAGAAATTTAGTACGATGGAAAAACATAAGCACTATACTCTGGGAGGATAGGATATGAGTAAAGGTTCTTCAAATACCGGATTGTTTGGCTGGGTCAGCGAAATCAACTCGGATCAGTGGAAAGCTTTCTATGCGGCTTTACTGGGCTGGACGCTGGACGCGATGGATCTACTATTATTTGCTTTTGCTGTAGGCTCAATTGGCAAGGTATTTAACCTTTCAGAGGCTTGGGTTGGCGCTTTATTCTCTGTAACTCTCTTTTCATCCGCTTTTGGCGGAGCCGTTTTTGGCGTTATTTCGGACTATATTGGTAGGGTAAGAGCTCTTACATATAGTATTTTGTTGTATTCTTTGTTTACAGGGATTAGCGCTTTTGCTCCTACTGTAACATTTTTACTAGTTTGCCGCGTATTTTTAGGTTTTGGAATGGGTGGTGAGTGGGCGTCAGGTGAAGTTCTGGTTGCCGAGAAATGGCCCAACGAACATAGAGGAAAAGTAATAGGCATGGTTCAAAGCGGCTGGGGTATAGGATATATCCTGGCTGCTATTCTCGCTACTTTAATTATTCCTAACTTACACGAAGGTGTTACCTACACGATACCAATACTGGGTATTCAAATGGATGGTCTTGATTTAGGATGGAGAATTCTTTTCCTAATCGGGGTATTGCCCGCATTTTTAGTTTTCTATATAAGAAGACATCTCGATGAGCCCGAAGTATGGAAAAAAAACAAGGTTATTAGGGATGAAGTTAAGTTAAGCGGGAAAGCTCAGGCCTTTACCCTAAAACAGATTTTTGCTCCTGACCTGCTTAGATATACAATCACAGCAACTCTTCTGACTAGTTTGTGTATGATCGCATATTGGGGACTTTATTTCTGGCTTCCCCAGTTTCTGGCAAGCGATAAGGGTGTCGGGCTTGATACTAAAGGTTTCATTTGGATTATTCCGATTAATATTGGGGCTTTTATTGGATGTAATACCTTTGGGTTTATAAGCGACAAGGTTGGCCGGCGGCCGGTTTTTGTAGCTTACCTTCTAATTATGGCGGTTCTTGTTTGGTTCTTCGGACATGCCACAACTCTAAAGGAAGTACTTATTTTAGGACCGTTTGTCGGCTTTTTTGGAACCGGTTTCTATTCAGGGTTTGGGGCTATTTTCGCTGAGATTTTTCCCACCAGGGCGAGAGGGACTGCGCAGGGGTTCTGCTATAATGTAGGTCGCGGTGTATCTGCTATAGCGCCTCCAATGATTGGTTATATCGTGAGCCTTCATGGTTTTGCGATAGGACTGACAACGGTGTCTGTTTTCGCTGTTGCAGCGGCAGTTGTGGTGATGACTCTGCCTGAGACTAAGGGTAAAGCCCTGGATCTCGATTAGTTCGTTAAATTCGGGATAGTTGCCATTTGTTGGTGTCATTACTCTTCTTTTGTCGATACTAAATCTATTCATGCTTCTGTGAAAATAGAGTTAAACTTAATGCATGAAAATCGAACTGGCGTGCTTAATAGCTAAGCACGTCTGCTTTCCTGCGTACTGACATTCTTTAGCACCCTTGTAGGTTCTTGTTCTAAATTCTTCTGTGATGACAGCAGATTACAACCGCTTTTGCAATCCTTCTCTGACTTGGCATATCTTTTGCACTTTATAGATTGAAAAATCTATTTTTATATAGACCTTGCCAAAGGAGGAGTGCAGAGATGAAAGATTTTTTATACAGTTTTAAAGCAAAGCCCACAAGGGCTACTATTTTTACAATGCTGAGTTTGTTAGCTCTTGGAACTTACTCATCATTTGCTCAAGAGGAAGCGGGTCCAACTGTTGCAGATGCTATTTTTACCGCTAACAACATTTGGATGCTTGTTGCAACATTCCTAGTTTTTATTATGCACATGGGATTTGCTTCGATTGAGACAGGGCTTACCCGAGCTAAAAACACTACGAACATTCTATTTAAAAATGTTTCAATCATTGCAATAGGTATTCTCACATATGCAATTGTTGGTTTTAACCTAATGTATCCAGGCGAATTTTCCATAGGCCAGTATTTCGGATTTGCAGGTTTTGGTATAGCTTCACCGGAAGGCGCCGCTGGATTAATTGAATATGCCGACGGTGGGTATACATATTGGACTGATTTTATATTCCAGGCAATGTTTGCTGCAACGGCAGCAACAATTGTTTCAGGAGCTGTGGCTGAAAGAATGAAGCTAAGCAGCTTCCTCATTTTCTCAACAATCTTTGTAGCATTTGTTTATACGGTAGCAGGTTCTTGGAAGTGGGGTGGAGGATGGTTAGATGCAATGGGCTTTTATGACTTTGCAGGTTCAACACTAGTGCACAGCGTAGGAGGATGGGGTGCACTAATCGGAGCTATGCTTCTTGGCCCGCGTCTTGGAAAATATACGAAGTCAGGCCTAATAAAACCTATCCCTGGTCATAGCCTTCCGTTAGCAACAGGCGGAATGTTTTTACTATGGTTTGGATGGTATGGGTTTAACGGCGGCTCAGTTCTTTCCGCTGACCCAGGGCTAATCTCTCTAGTATTTGTAACCACTTCACTTGCAGCAGCAGCAGGGATCATCGGAGCTATGGTTCTTTCCTGGATTGTTTTCAAAAAACCAGATCTTTCAATGATTCTAAACGGCGCTCTTGCCGGTCTTGTTGGTATAACTGCCGGGGCTGATGTAATGACTCCTATGAGCTCTGCGATAATTGGTTTTATCGCAGGTTTATTAGTGGTAGCTTCCGTTATTTTCTTTGACAAATACGCTAAAGTGGATGACCCGGTTGGTGCCATATCCGTACACCTTGTTTGCGGAATATGGGGCACGCTCGCAGTAGGTATCTTTGCCGCTGAATTCAGCTTCATGACTCAGCTTATTGGGGTGCTTGCCTACGGTGTGTTCACGGTAGCATGTGCTCTAATCCTGTTCTTAGTCATTAAGATGATCATGGGTATTAGAGTTTCACCGGAGGAAGAGTTAATGGGGCTTGATCTTGGCGAGCATGGAATGATGGCTTACCCAGACTTCCAGCAGATTGCTGAATCGGGTGGTTCAACAATGACTATGGCTTCAGACGGCGAAAACTAATCGGATAAGGCGTTTTCAGATAATGCAAACGACAGACATTAATA
>SPCL01000022.1 GCA_004525335.1 Thermodesulfobacteriales bacterium | reverse complement strand
TTAATGGAAAACATGAAGTCCAAAAAACCACTTTGTGAACAGTTTGATACAAAGCAGATGCTGGATATTCTGCTGCTGAATATTAAATGCTTGATAGAATGCGAGAACTGGTCAGAGAATCTTGACACCGAAAAACTCGAAAAAGATTACGCATTTATTGAATCACTTGAAGACCAGAATAAAAGAGTGCTTTTAAGTTACCTAATTCAAGACTGGCACAATATGGATGAGGTTCTAAATTTACTTAAAATCGGCGAAATTTATAAAAACATTGCTGAGAAACTGGTAAGTTTGTCTTTGATAACCAATTATATACAAAAACAGAATTAAGAACTTGGACATTGATCTATCTTAGAGAGTCTTAGCTAGGTTTAAAATCAAGAATGCGCTCCACTATTCGGGGTACATTATTCTCATAGTTTGCCTGACAGATAAATGAAGAATTGATCCAATTGTTGAGACTTTGAGAGAAATCCTTTCCAATTTTATCCACAACTGGAACACCTAAGCCTCTAAGAGCCTCTGCATTACATTCTTGTTCATACTGACGCTTCATAGGGATAACCAAGAGCTTCTTTCCCAAATAAAGCGCTTCTGCAGGGGTATCAAATCCGGCGTTGCAAAGTAGCCCCTGGCAACTTGAGAGGCTTTGAACAAAACTACTATTTTCCACTTGCCGAACTGTGACGTTGTCCTGAGTAAAGGGCTCCCCTTTGTAATGTTTTGAAAATACTTCCCATGGAACGTCTACTTTCTTTAATATCTCAATTATGTAACGTTCATCGTAAGAAGGTAGATATACGGTATAATGTCCGTTATTTGTGACATCTGAATCCCTTACTTCTTCACGGATGATGGGGGTGGTAATGAAGTCGTCGTATTCCTTAAAATGGAGTCCTATTAACTCATCCCCCGGCGCATACCATTTCATAAGAAACTGTTGAAATCGGTTTTTTCGATCGGGTCTTGGAACCTTAGAAGATAGTAAAGAAGCTTGATGAGAAATACATATGTGAGGTTTGCCTTTTAACTTTGCGGCCCAGGCAGTAATTGGCTCAAAATCACTTATTACTAGATCATATTCGTGAACGGGCAAACTATAAATATCTGAAACTAGTTTACGTGGGTTAGTAGATCTAATCGATTTCCAGTAATCTATGCCACCCTTCTTACCAAATATAAAACCCAACCCGCCCAGTTTATACTTAACCTCAAACCCCAGATTAACTTCATGATGAGTACCACTCACCAGTACATCGACTTCTGCCTTTTTAACAAGGTATTTAAGAATCTCTCTAGAATGAATAATATGACCGTTACCGGTACCTTGAATGCCGAATAGAATCTTCATTTTATCTTGAATTACAAATTGATTATCGGAATAACATAGCTCGCCTGAGAGAAATGTACCTGATACTAATTTATTTCAACATATTTAGCAACTACTCTAATATACAACTACTCTCTGGGAAACAATCAGGTCAGGGTTACTATGACGGTAAGAGATACCTTGATTGGGTTTGGTCCAAACCAGAGCCTTAGGATTTTGCCAGCAGTGTAATTGATTCTATATGATAGGTCTGTGGAAACATATCAAAAGGGCGAATCTTGTTAATTTTGTAACCTAGCTCGGTCAATTTTTTCAAATCCCTTGCTAAAGTAGCCGGATCACAAGATACATATATTATTTTTTCAGGACCTAGTTTAACTAAACCATCTATAATCTCTTTAGCTCCTTCTCTTGGAGGGTCCAAAACTACTAAATCAAATTTCTCTTCTTGATCATTTAATATTGTAATGGCATCTTCAGATGAAGCATTTTGAAAAACTATGTTTTTAATGGAATTAAGTTCTATATTTTTATTGGCAAGTTTTACAGAGTTTTTGCTAATCTCTACACCGAGAACGTCTTTTGATTTACGTGCAAGAGGAATAGAAAAATTGCCAATTCCGGAATATAAATCAAGCACTGTCGTATTCTCAGTTAATTCAGCCCACTCAAGCACAGTTTTGATCATGAGCTCATTAACCTTGCTATTTACCTGTGTAAATGCTGAAGGTGTTGTCATAAATTTATTATCTAAGATGCTAAACTCAAATCCGGTTTCCCCTATTCCGCCGATAGAGACGTTTTCAGTCTCCACATGCCTTGTAAGGTGTCTATGTAGAGTCTTCAATGTATCACCCTTTCTACTATGTACCGGGACTAGAGTTATCTGTGACTTAACCCCATTTGAGGAAATATGTATCTTATCAAGCGGGAAATGAGGATCTCCGAGCGAAACCAAGACTTGAGATATGCGTTTTATAGTTTTATTGACGATGTCTGTCGAGATTGGGCAGGAATCTATAGGAACCTTTCGAGTGCTTCCCTTTTGGTTGTAGCCTAAATGCCACTGGCCTTTGTAGAACCATGCCGAAAGAGTAACTTTATTTCTAAACCCAAATTCGTTCGGGGAAGATACGATAGGTTCTATCGGAGTATCGTGCAGACCTCCTAATCTACCCAGAGTTTCCTTTAAGATATGCTCTTTTTCTCTAAGCTGTGCTGGATAATTTAAATTTTGAAGCTGACACCCTCCACACAGATTAAATACCGGACAACTTGGCTCAATCCTATCTGGAGAAGGTTTAATTATTTTAGAAATAATTGCCTCAGCGTATTTACCCTTATCCTTTATAATTTTTATTTCAAGAATATCTTTCGGAAGGCCGCCTCTCACAAAAAATACTTTTCCGTCCTCTTTTGCAATACCCGATCCCCCAAATGCTAAACTCTCTATTTCTATCTGCAATTTTTCCGCCCTTAAATTAGTTTATGAACATTGCGTCTCCGTAACTAAGGAAACGGTAACCCTTTTCCCTGGCTTCATCATACGCATTAAATATATATTTATAATCTGAGAAAGCTGATACCAGCATAAGCAGCGTGGAGCGCGGTAAATGAAAATTAGTAATCAGCGCATCCACAACTTTAAATTCAAACCCGGGCACAATAAATAGATCGGTTTTCCCCATTTGAGGTACCACTTCACCATTTTCATTTACTGAAGATTCAAGTGTTCTTACTACTGTGGTGCCGACAGCGACCACTCTTCTGCCCTGTGCTTTGGCCTTATTAATAGCCGATGCGGTAGTAGTGGATATTGATCTGAACTCTCCATGCATTTTGTGATCTTCGATATTCTCAACTTTGACCGGCTTAAAAGTACCTATTCCAACGTGAAGAGTAACATATTCTATCTCTACACCCTTATTTTTAATTTCATCTAGAAGTTCTGCAGTAAAATGAAGCCCCGCAGTGGGTGCTGCTATTGCGCCTTTTTTATCGGCATACACTGTCTGATAAGAAACTCTATCAGACTCCTGAGCTTCTCGGTTGATATATGGAGGGAGGGGCATTTTGCCATATAGCTCAATGTAATCGTCAACAGGCTCATCAAATTCGATAAACCAACTGTTTATTTCATCTTTCGATAATTTTCCCTTGAGACCGTGGGCAAACTCAAGCTCATCATTATTTTTTGGGTTTTTAACTAAACACTCCCAAATCTTTTCTCCAAGCTTATGTACTAGCAAGATTTCAACTTCCTTGCCCGATTTCCGTTTCCCGTAAAGTCTTGCGGGAATGACCTTTGTGTTGTTTAGTACGAGTACGTCTCCGGGGTTGAGGAAAGTGGGGAGTTCATAAAAGTTTCTATGATCTATCTCACCGCTATTCTTGTTTAAGAGAAGTAACCTGGAATTGTGTCTTTGAGCTTTAGGATGATATGCAATTTGTTCCTCTGCCAGGTGGTAATCAAAATCTGATGCTTTCATGGAGGACCTAAACACTATCCCTTTTTGTCTAAAAGTTTCTGCACGGACAATCTGAGAGCGTTTAGCTTTATAAATCCTGTCGCGTCTGCCTGATTATAAATGCTGTCTTCTTCAAAAGTTGCAAGGTCCTTTTGGTATAGAGAATATGGAGATTTTCTACCCGCGATAATAATGTTGCCCTTGTAAATTTTCAGCTTTATAGTTCCGGTGACATTTTTCTGAGATTCTTCGATTGCAGCGCGTAACATATTCATCTCGGGAGAATACCAGAAGCCGTAGTAAATCAGTTCAGAGATTTTTGGAATAAGAGAGTCCCTTAAATGCATAACTTCCCTATCCATTGTTAGTGATTCTAATGCCCTGTGAGCAACATGTAAGATAGTACCGCCGGGGGTTTCATAAACGCCTCTTGATTTCATACCTACAAATCGGTTTTCAACCAGATCTACCCTTCCAACACCATTAGCACCGCCAATTTTATTGAGCGTATCTAATAGCTGAGAGGGTTTTAATTCTTTACCGTCAACTTTAGTTGGCACACCATTTTCAAAATCTATATCTATGTATTGAGGCTCATCAGGCGCGCTTTGTGGAGAGACAGTCATTTCAAACATATTTTCAGGAGGCTCATTCCATGGGTCCTCTAGAATACCGCCTTCGTAGCTAATATGAAGGAGATTCCTATCACAGCTATATGGTTTCTCAAGAGTCACCGGTACTGGGATATCATTTTTCTTTGCATAGTCTAATAAAGCAGTTCTTGAGTTTAGATCCCATTCCCGCCATGGGGCAATTACTTTAATATCTGGGTCCAAGGCATAATAAGTTAATTCAAATCTGACCTGATCGTTTCCCTTGCCGGTAGATCCGTGAGAGACGGCAAAAGCATTTTCTTGCTGGGCAATCTCTATTTGTCTTTTGGCAATTAGAGGACGAGCAAGGGAGGTTCCGAGCAAATATACCCCTTCATAAATTGCGTTGGCCTTAATTGCAGGAAATACAAAATCTGAAACAAATTCCTCTGTAAGATTTTCAATGTAAACCTTGCTTGCGCCGGTTTTCATTGCTTTTTCTCTTACTTCATCAAGGTCTTCTCCCTGACCAACATCGGCAACATAGGCTATGATTTCAGCATCATATTTTTCGGCTAGCCATTTCAAGATAACCGATGTATCAAGCCCGCCTGAGTATGCTAAGACAATTTTATTTTTATCACTCATTTACCAGAACTCCTCTAAAACCACTAGGGAATAGCATTTTTATGTTTATAAAACTCTAATTTATCCCGGATTTTCCAATACAGAAAACGCCCAATTCAGTGTTAGCAGATATAAATTTCTCTAAGGTTGTCCCTCTTTTTCTTGATCCTCAGCAGGCGGTCTCAAATCATGCAAGTAAAATTTGACATTATGACCATTATAAAACTTCTCAAGTGTATAACCTATGTACTCTATTTTTTCTAAGTCATCTCCATTGTAGGCTGCTTTCTTCACCTCATCTGATAACTTGCATTCCACAGCCACGTCTTTAGTAGGGCTATCGTTAGAGATGAACATTATTTTCAACTCTTTTTCAAGCTCTAAGTCATTAGGAGTTACAAAACCCACAGCCATTTTAGAATCTGCGAATTCCATTACTATGAGCCTTACAACACTGTTACCTTTGCCATCCGGACTACCTTCAACATTGAACTTGTAGCCGTAATAATTCACAACTTTGCCGGCCTCGTTAAAAGAATTCAAATTCCAATAGTCTTCTGAATCCACCATGCACATTATTTGAAGCATTTTTTGTCTCCGATCAAATTATTTCAGTGTTAAAATTTTGAAACATTATACCTTCTCAGAGAAATATTAACACTGTTTTGCGCCCTATTTATTCAAAGCAATAAAACTCAGCTGGGTACTGACCCCCTTACCTTCTCTTCTGTAAGAATAAAAACTATCGTTACACTTAGTGCAAATATCGACAACTTCGATGTCCACCACACCAGCCTTTTGCAATCCAATCTTATTTGCGATGCTAAGATCTAAAACGTATTTGGAGTTATTTGTTTCAGACAAATACTGACTAGTATTTTCAAATTTCTCATTAAAAAGAGATGCAACATCCTCTCCTACCTCATAACAGCAGTTCTTAATAGAAGGCCCTATTACAGCAGTTAGATCCGAGGGAGCAATTGCATACTTAGATTCTATTATATTCACGGTATTAACTGCAATTTCAGACCATGTACCGCGCCATCCGGCATGAGCAGCAGCTATAACGGATTTCCCCTTATCAACGATCAAAATTGGAACGCAGTCTGCCGTCCTAATGGCAATACCCGCCCCTTTTAAATTAGTTATAAGAGCATCTCCTTGTGTTAGGTTATCGTGATTTTCCATATCTTCTACGATAATTACATCTGTGCTGTGTATTTGCTTAAGCTGAGCAATTTTTGGCAATTTGTAATATTTTTCTATCTCCTTACTATCTGTGCCAACGGTCCTATCAGCAAAACCATGCACAATGCCGTCAAACGAAGCTAGTCTTTCAGATTGAACAAAACTCATTTTTATGAATCATCTCCATTTTGTTTCTCAAGATATTCTAGCGCTTGTTTCATATCCTCTGGAATTTGTGCTGTGAATTCTACCCACTTGTCATTCGCTGGGTGAGTGAATCCTATCTTTGATGCATGAAGGGCCTGGCGGCCGATAATTTTCTCAGCACTTGATAGAATTATATTTTTCTGCCTTTTGTGGCCATAAACCTTATCCGCTAAGATCGGATAACCATTTTCAGAAAAATGAACTCTTATCTGATGTGTTCTTCCGGTTTTAGGTTCAGCCTCGACAAGACTTGCTGATTCAAATCTTTTAAGAACATTCCAGAACGTAAGAGACGCTCTTGCGGATTTAGATTTAGATGACATTTTAATCCTGTGTATAGGATCCCTGCCTATAGCAGAATCGAATGATCCTGAGTCCTCTTTAAGATTACCCTCAACTATGGCTAGATAGCGCTTTTTAATTGTTCTGGATTTAAACTGATCGACAAGAGAATTGTGGGAATGATCATTCTTTGCAACTACAATAACCCCAGAAGTGTCTTTATCCAGCCTGTGGACAATGCCGGGTCTTATTTTCCCGCCGATACCTGAAAGATCATCGCATTTGAAGAGCAAAGCATTTACTAGCGTTCCGCTTTTCACCCCAGCTCCCGGATGCACAACCATCCCGGCGGGCTTATTAACAACGACTATCGAGGAATCCTCATAAATAATATCGAGATCGATATTCTCAGGCTCAGCATCTATAGATACTGGGGCAGGAATATTTATATGAATGATCTCACCCTGATCACATTTCTTAGAGGGTTTTATCGCTTTACCGTTAACTAAGACATTTTGATCATCAATCAGCTTCTTTATCTGTGAGCGAGTATGCTCGGAGAGGAAGTGTGATAATACAATATCAGCCCTTTTACCGGATAATTCCTGTGTAACTTCAAATGTTTCTTGTCTTCCCTGTTCCATGATTATTGTCTAATTATGATTCTCTTATCTTTTATTAGCTCTTCTGCACTTCCCTGGTTTACCGATATCTCCAAAAAATCCAAGCTTCCGATGATTGCTAATAGCTTACCTTTTTCTACATCCTGATAAGACTTGGCAACGGTGTCAATGATAAATTCTCCTATACAAATCTCTCTAGGGTTTTTAAGCATGCAACTTGCAATATTTGTTATTAAATTCCCGAATGAATCAGTATATACAACCGCTCCAATTATTTCGTTATCATTTATAATAGGCTTATTAATATCTAAGAAAACCGGAGAGTTAACATTCTCACCCATCTGACTTATATCAATTCCTAAGGAAATATGAGCTGCAGCCGGCGCAAATATGTCTCTTCCGTGAAATGTGCTGCTAACATTGCTAAGCATATAGTCCGTATTTGTGATTTCGTAGACATCGATGTTCTTGGAATTTTCTAATACAAATGAAAACACCCCGTTATCGGGACCTATAAAAGTTCCATGTTCAGACTTAATCACAATTGGCTTTCTTGCGCTTCCGACTCCAGGGTCAACGACAACAATATGAATAGTCTCTTTTGGAAAGTATTTGTAAAAGCTCCCCAGTGTATATGCAGCCTTAAAGATATCGTATTTAGGTAATTCATGGGTGATATCCGTGATAACGGCCTCAGAATTTATATCTAAAATAACACCTTTCATAGAACCAACATAATGGTCGTTTATTCCAAAATCTGTTGTAAGAGTAATTATTCGCTTCACTTTGGTTTGCCCTTTAATATCAGTAGTGATAAAGTGCTTATTAATTAAAATAACTCAAATGTGAGTCATTGAGAAATGAAGCTAACTATTTTGGGATCAGGCACTTGTATACCAAACACAAAAAGAGGGTCATCAGGATATCTTTTAGAAACTTCTGATTCTAAAATTCTCTTAGATTGCGGAAGCGGTACAACATGGAAGCTTGAACAAATTGGCATTAACTATTTAGAGATTGATCATATATTTTTCTCACACATCCACCCTGATCATACGGGCGATTTAGCACCTTTCTTATTTGCAACAAAATACTCTCATTTCAGAGAACGGGAGAAACCTCTGTATTTGTGGGGAGGAAAGGGTTTCACTACTTTTTTCAATGCTTTGAAAGAAGCCTATGGAAACTGGATTACCCCAGATGGACTTAACGTAGAGGAACTCAAAGGTGGGTCAGGTGATTTCGGTGATTTCAAGATTACTGCTACCAAAGTTCCTCACATTGAGAGTAGTCAGGCATACAAAATTGAATCGGAAGGAAAGACATTAGTATATTCCGGGGACACGGATTATTCAGATTCTCTTATTAATCTATCTGTAAATACCGATCTTTTAATTATAGAATGTGCGCTAGCAAATGACAGCTATAAAATGAGAGGGCACCTTACTCCGAATGAAGTGATAAAAACTATAAACGCATCAAACCCACAAAAAGTTGTGATAACTCACCTCTACTCAGAATGTGATGAAGAAAAAGTAGTTCAGACAATTAGGAATAATGTGGATGCTGAGGTAATAGAAGCTCGGGACTTATTGGTAGTAAATATATAACAAAGATACCCCATATTATTTCTTGACTTAGAAATAGAGATAATTCAGTATATAAACGAGCATACGCTCGGTAAAGTTAGTCAAATCCGTAAGCATCATTAAAATTAATATGTACCAAAAAACATAGGAGGCTTATTAATGGAACTTTTAGAAGCAATTGGAACAAGAAGGAGTATTAGGTTTTACAAACCGTGGCAAGACGTGGAAGATTGGAAAATTCAAATGATGCTTCAAGCCGCAAGATATGCATCATGTCAGGGGAATTGTGGTTCCACTGAAGCAATTGTAATCGATAAGAAAACATATCCTAAAGAAAAGTTTGAGCAAATAATTGAGTGCGCATCGCCTTTTAACGAGCAACCTCTAAGACAGGCTCCAATTGTGATTGCATGGGTCATCAATATGGATGCATGGTATAAAGAGCTTGTAGAATCATTCTCGGTTCTATTTCCCGCAAGAGCTGTTACCGCGGCATATGGATGGACATATAAAATTCTTACAGAATCTACATACCCAAGATTAATGAGCTTCCCTAAAGATAGGGCTGAGGATTTGCTTAGAATAGAAGCCGGGCAAGCAATTGCTAACTCACTTCTAGTCGCAACAGAGCTTGGCTTGGGCGCTTGTCTTCTCGCAACAGGGAGAAAGCCTGCGGAATTTCCGAAAGTTTTAGGTACACCTGAGAATGTTGTTCCGATATGGCTTATGGCAGTAGGCTATGCCGCAGAGACCCCTGGGCAAAGGCCGAGAAAAAGATTTGATAAGCTATTTCACTATAATGAATACGGCACACCGCTTAAACAAGATGATGAAGTGAAGGAACAGCTCAGGGAAGAAAAGATGATTCAGCCAATGGCTCCACATCCGGGAAGAGACGAAGAGTTAAAACATCTTTGCAAAATGTTCGGACTTGATGAAGGAATGCCTGATATGCCTAAGGATAAAATTAAAGCTCTTTACGAAGAAGATTCTATTTATTACGGAGAAGTTCCAGAAGGTCTTGAAGATAAGGGAGTTTAATCAAGAAATATAAGATTTTTGGGGTGAGAGAGCTAAAGAAAAAATTCTTTCACCCCATACTTTTATTAACAATTTAATATCAGATCAAGCTACGGTTATTTCTTCATCGAGATACACATTTTGTACGGCGTTAAGTATCTCAACCCCATCTTTCATTGACTTCTGAAAGGCTTTGCGCCCAGTAATAAGACCCATGCCACCAGCTCTCTTATTAATAACTGCAGTTCTCACTGCTTGTGCCAGGTCATTACCTTCATCACCAGTCGAAGCGCCGCCGGAATTAATTAATCCTGATCTTCCCATATAACAGTTTACAACCTGATAACGTGTAAGGTCGATAGGATGATCAGTGGTTAGTTTAGAATAAACTCTTGGGTCAGTCTTTCCAAAATTTAGCGCTGTGAACCCGCCGTTATTCTCAGCTTGTTTTTGCTTGATAATGTCTGCTTCAATTGTTACACCAAGGTGATTTGCCTGCCCTGTTAAGTCAGCAGATACGTGATAATCAGCCTCTTTTGTTTTAAATGCAGGATTTCTGAGATAACACCAAAGTATTGTGACTAGCCCAAGAGTGTGGGCATATCTAAACGCTTCTGTAATTTCCTGCAATTGACGATGGCTCTCTTCGGAACCAAAGTAAATAGTAGCACCCACTGATACAGCACCCATTTCAAACGCTTGATCTACATTTGCAAATAAGATTTGGTCATAGGTATTTGGGTATGATAGAAACTCGTTGTGGTTTAGTTTCACAATAAATGGAATTTTATGCGCGTATTTTCTTGAAACTGAGCCCAGGACACCCAGCGTGGATGCAACACCATTACAGCCGCCTTCAATCGCGAGCTTAACAATGTTTTCAGGGTCAAAGTAAATTGGGTTAGGAGCAAATGAGGCTCCCGCGGAATGCTCTATACCTTGGTCCACAGGCAAAATGGACAAATAGCCCGTTCCAGCAAGACGGCCGGTATTAAAAAGAAGCTCAAAGTTTCTGAGAACAGAGTTAGGGCGATCAGTGGCAATGAAAATATCATCAACAAATGATGGTCCGGGTAAATGTAGTAGTTTCTTTGAAACAGTCTTGCACTTGTGATTAAGAAGGTAATCCGCTTCTTTTCCTAAAAGTTTTACAGTTGAATCAATCCCCTCTTTTGTTTTAGCCATTGTTTTAGCCAGCTCCTTAGTCTTATTCAACTCCTTATTAGATTTTTATATTATTTTGCCTTACATATATTCGTAATGAAATATAAATTCTCTAAGATCAAAAACGGTGAACTCAATCAAATAAGGGGCTTTAAAAAAATTAATTTGCCGCAAGAGAAATATCTTTCTCTTTATTATCCAGTATTGAAATACCGGGAAGCTCCGCTCCGCCGAGGAATTCTAACAAGGCCCCTCCGCCAGTTGAGATATGGGTAATTTCTGAATCAAGCACTTCGGCATTTCTTATTGATGCTATTGTTTCTCCGCCACCGACAACCGTTGTCGCTCCCCGCCATGTAGCAAGAGCTACGGCACGAGCTACCTGAGTGGTTCCTGCTGAAAAATCTCCCACCTCAAAAACTCCCATCGGCCCACTCCAGAAAATAGACCCGGTACCCCTGATCTGATGGGCAAACAATGCAGCTGTCTTAGGGCCTATATCAAACCCCTGCAAATCATCTGGAATGTTGTCATCCATTACCATACAATTTTTTCTTTTTTCAAATCCACCTGCTACAATATGGTCTACTGGAAGATAAATCTTATCTCCGTATTTATCTAAGGACTCTTTTGCCCAATCCAGCATATCATTCTCTACTATTGAATTGCCTATATTCATTCCTTTAGCTTTCAAGAATGTATACGCAACACCACCGCCAATAAGAATTTTATCCGCTTCTTCTATCAAACTCTTAAGAGCGTGTATCTTATCCTTGATCTTTCCGCCGCCAACTATCACAACAAATGGACGCTCTGGGTTTTCACGAATCCTGGTTAGGAATTTAAGCTCTCTGCTCACCAAGAAACCGGCAAGCCTATGCTCAAACTCAAGCGCCATTCCATAAGTAGAGGCGTGCTTTCTGTGTGATGTTCCAAATGCGTCATTGACGTATATATCCGCAAAAGAAGCTAGCTCTTTGGAAAATTCAGGATCATTGTCGGTTTCTTCTTTATGAAACCTTAGATTTTCAAGAAGCATTACTTCGCCGTCTTTAAGTGTATCGATAGCTTTTTTTACTTCACTGCCGATTACATTCCCGGTGAAAATCACTGATTTTCCCAAAAGCTCTGACAATCTGGCTTGAATAGGCTTTAAAGAGAGTTCTGGTATTGAGATACCCTTAGGTCGCCCAAGGTGGGTGCCAATAATTACTTTGGCTTTTCTTTCTATTAAATAATCAATCGTAGGTATTGCTCTTCTAATTCGGTAATCTTCACTGATCTTCCCGTCTCTTATAGGAACGTTAAAGTCCACTCTGACGAATACTCGTTTCCCTTCAAATGTTGAATCCGGCAGATCAGATATTACCAACTTAGGCATACTCATTTCGCCCTATCCCCAACATATTCTATTAAGTCCACAACCCTGGATGAATATCCATATTCGTTATCGTACCATCCGATAACTTTTACCAGGTTGCCTTGCACTACAGATGTTAATGGTGCATCGAATATTGCAGAATGAGGATCACCGATAAAATCTGAAGATACTAGCTCTTCGTCTGAATATCTCAAATAACCTTTAAGCTCACCCTCGGCTGCCTGCTTATATTTTTCATTAACCTCTTCTATTGTAGTACTTTTTTTCACTTCACAAGTAAAATCAACTACCGAAACATCTGCTGTAGGAACTCTCATAGCAACAGCGCTCATCTTTCCGTCTAATTCCGGGAAGATAAGTTTTATAGCGCTTGCAGCACCCGTACTCGTTGGTATTATCGACATTGCAGCGGCTCTAGCCCTTCTTAGATCTGAATGAGGTGCGTCAAGTATCTGTTGGTCATTGGTATAAGAATGCACTGTAGTCATCTGGCCTTTTACTATTCCAAAATTTTCGTGGAGCACTTTTACAATCATTGAAAAACAGTTAGTGGTACAAGAAGCATTTGAAATAATATTATGTTTAGCACTGTCATACTCTTTTTCATTAGCTCCTAGCACTACTGTTAGATCAACTTCACCTTTAGCAGGAGCAGTGATAATAACTTTTTTTACTGTTTCGCCCAGATGTGCAGAGACTTCTTCTTTGCTTCTGAAAACTCCGCTGGCTTCAGCAATAAGTTCTGCGCCCACTTCATGCCATGGTATGTTTGCAGGATTTCTTTCAGAGAACACTTTTATCGGTTTCCCGTTTATTATCATATGTCCATCTTCAGATTTAACATCCCCCTTGAACGGACCGAATATTGAATCATATTTAAAAAGATGTGTAAGAGTTTTAGAATTGGAAATGTCATTTATTCCCACAAATTCTATCCCTTCCCTCTCTAAGCCTATACGAAGAATATTCCTTCCGATTCTTCCGAATCCGTTAATTCCAACCTTAATTGACATTGATTAACTCCTCCGAAGAAAGCTACCCTGAAATAGCCTTAAGTCATTTTCTTTACTTCTAATTTCTTTACTGCTAAAAACTACCTTTCTCAGCAAACGGAGTCAAGAATTTGCACTGATTTTGACCAAGAAGATAGGAGAATTATAAAGAAAGTGAAATCATTAAACTAAAATAAGACTTGTATTTAATAATATTCCCTGATATTTTCAATTTCCATGGATAAGAAAAAAGTAGCCATACTAGGAGCAAGCGGATATACGGGGAGTGAACTCTTAAGGTTTTTGCTTGTTCATCCAAATGTCGAAGTTGCACATTTAACAGCCGAGAAGCATGCCGGAAAGATGATCTCAGATGTCTTTCCTCATTTAACTGGATTTTTGGGCTTGGAGCTGAAACCGCTTAAGCCTAAATCAATTCCTAAAGATATAGATGTAGTATTCGCGGCACTTCCTCATGGGACTTCGGCAAAAGTAATTAAAGAGTTGTTTGAGAGAGATATAAAGATTATCGATCTGGGCGCAGATTTTAGGATCAGCCCTAAGAATTATAAAAAATGGTACGGTGAGCATCCATGCCCTGAATTAATTAAACAAGCCGTATATGGAATCACTGAATTAAATAGGGATAAGATAAAAAAAGCAAAACTAGTAGCTAATCCTGGTTGTTACCCGACATCTTCAATACTAGGCCTAGCTCCAATTTTGAAAAATAAAATCGCGGACGAGTCTTCAATAATTGTAGATTCTAAATCCGGAGTAACCGGAGCAGGAAGGTCTCCATCTCTTGACTATCATTATTCTGAAGTAAATGAGGGAATTAAAGCGTATAAAGTTGGAGAGCACCGTCATATGCCTGAAATTGAAGAGGCGCTTTCTAATTATTCAGGGCTTAAGGTAGACGTATCTTTTACGCCTCACCTTATACCTATGGACAGAGGGATATTATCAACAATTTACGTAAATCTAAAGAAGAAGATCACAACTAAGAAACTAATTGAGTTATATGAAGAGCATTATCAAGATGAGCGTTTTGTAAGAATATCATCTCAAAATACATATCCTTCAACAAATCAAGTGCGCGGGTCTAATTATTGTGACATAGGAATGAAGGTCAATAGCTCAAATAATACTGCTGTAATTGTATCGGTAATTGACAACCTCGTTAAAGGCGCCTCAGGCCAGGCTGTTCAGAATATGAATGTGATGCTTGGATTTGAGGAAGATGCAGGGATAGAAACTACCCCTATTTTTCCATAAACTCAGATTACTTAACCTGCCTTATTCTATCTACAACCTTAGGAAAAACAGAAGCTGCATAATCTATATCTTCTTGTTCAGTGAATCTTCCCAGGCTAATTCTGATAGAAGAAGCGGCTTCTTCCCTACTTAACCCCATCGCAGATAACACATGAGAAGGGTCTACTGCGCCCTCAGAGCACGCGGAACCTGTAGAAACTGCCACACCTTCAATGTCCAGATTCATAGTTAGAGACTCCCCCACCGCGCCTAAAATACTTAAATTAAGAGTATTCCCTAGCATATTTTCAATTGACCCGTTCAATTTGATGTCCTTAATATTTTGTTTGAGACTTTGTAGAAGCCCGTCTCTTAAATTTCTAATTTTGACTTGATCATTCTCCATCTCTTCTATTGCGATTGCGCTGGCAACACCTAATCCCACTATCCCCGGTACGTTTTCAGTACCGGAGCGCTTTCCCCTTTCCTGACCGCCCCCATGAATTATGGGAGCTAACGAAATACGCTGAGATAAGCTATCTCTAACAAAAAGAGCGCCTACTGATTTGGGACCGTAAAATTTATGCGCGGATATTGAAAGTAGATCAGCGGGAATTTTATTAAGATCGATATCAATCTTACCTGCAGCTTGTACGGCGTCTGTGTGAAATAGAGATCCCCTTTCCTTAACAATTTCAGCTATCTTTTCTACCGGGAAAATGACACCCGTTTCATTATTCGCATACATGCAAGAAACAAGGGCTGTATTATCCTTGATGCTGTCTCGTAGTTCATCTAAATCAATCAGCCCGTCACTGTCTACATCTAAATATGTGACTTCAAATCCTTGTCTTTCTAAGAACATAAAGGACTCAAGAACACATTCGTGCTCAACTTTTGTTGTTATTAAATGATTTTTGTTATCACTCAGGCCTTTAAGGGCAGTGCTTTTAATAGCAAAATTAGCGCTTTCACTGCCTCCAGAAGTGAAGATAATTTCCTTCGGATTAGCTGAGATCAGAAGAGATACTTGCTCCCGGGCCTTATCTAACGCTTCCTTCCCCTTTCTCCCAAAGGAGTGAATACTGGAGGGGTTCCCGTAGTACTCAGTAAGATACGGCATCATCTCTTCTAAAACTCTTGGATCAATTGGCGTTGTCGCGTTGTAGTCCAAATATATATTCTTCATGTTGCCCATTTTCAGATGTACCTACTGCCTATTTGATTGTGCTTCAAGCAGTGACTCATATTCCTCAATAATGATTGAAATAAATTCTAATGCAAGTTTGGATAATTTCCTATCCTTATGCCATGCGGCAACTATTGCTCTTGTTGGAGACTGCCCCTTAATCTCCCTATACTCACAGCTCTTAGAGGTATCAGTCATTACTAGCATCTTGGGGACCAAAGAAATCCCATTACCAAAAGAAACGCAGTGCTGAATAGTAGACAGATTCCATGTGCGGCATATTATTTCCGGATTTATCTGCCTCTCATAACAGAAACTTTTAATCTGCTCTCCAAGACAGTGCTCTTCATCTAAAGCTATAAAAGGGATGGACTTTAGATCGTCAATCTTAATATTCTTTATTTTTGATAAAGGATGCCCCGGGGACAATGCCAGAACTAAGGGGTCATTAAAAAGAGTTTTAGTCTCAATCAGAGGATCTTCAATCGGCAGACTCATGATCGCAATATCGATATCTAGATTAATTATGCTTTGGATAAGCCTATCGGTTAGATTTTCATTTATTTTTATTCGCGAGATAGGAAATCTCTTATGATATTTATCCAAAGATCCAGGCAATAGATAAGGAGCGATTGTGGGTATAAAACCCACACTGAGAGTTCCGGAACCCGAGTCCACATCTTCTAGAATCGCAGATTTAATATTACCGGCTTCTTTCAAAATCAGTTTAGCTCTAGGGAGAAGAGCTTTTCCAGCCTCAGTTAACGCCGCTTTTCTGCTTAACCTTTCAAAGAGTTCCTTACCCAGCTCGTGCTCAAGCTTAATTATTTGCTGACTAAGTGAGGGCTGCGCGACATAGCACCTCTTGGCCGCCTTACTGAAGCCTCCGGTCTCCGCAACAGCTACAAAGTATCTTAATTGATGTAGTTCCATTATTGCACGCTAGCCTTATAGGCAAAGACTATAGGATACATAGTAAATTAATATTAGACAACTATAGCTCAAACTGTTTATTATATTGTTGGTCTAGGATATTAATCTTATAAATAAAGAAGCATTCAAGGAGATACGAAATGGCTAAGAAAGAAACGCTTACTACAGCTCACGGCAATACTATGGAAGATAACAATACTAACAGTGAAAGCAAGTGCCCGTTTACGGGTGGAGTGCTAAAGCACAGCGCTGGCGGTGGCACTTCAAATCGAGACTGGTGGCCAAATCAGTTGAAGTTGAACATTCTCCGCCAACACTCTTCTCTATCCAATCCGATGGGCGACGCGTTCAACTACGCACAGGAGTTCAAGACCCTAGAGCTGGATGCAGTGAAGAAAGACATCTTCGATCTGATGACCACGTCCCAAGACTGGTGGCCAGCCGACTACGGTCACTATGGGCCGCTCTTCATTCGGATGGCGTGGCACAGCGCAGGTACTTACCGCATCGCCGACGGCCGTGGCGGCGGGGGCTCCGGCACCCAGCGCTTTGTGCCACTCAACAGTTGGCCTGACAATGCGAACCTCGATAAGGCACGCTTGCTGCTCTGGCCGGTCAAACAGAAATACGGTAAGAAAATTTCTTGGGGCGACCTAATGATCCTCACCGGCAACTGCGCGCTTGAGTCAATGGGATTTAAGACATTGGGTTTCGCTGGCGGACGTGAGGATGTTTGGGAGCCTGAGGAAGACATCTATTGGGGTTCTGAAGCCCAGTGGCTTGGAGACAAGCGTTACACCGGTGACCGGGAACTTGAGAATCCCCTCGGCGCCGTTCAGATGGGCCTGATCTACGTGAACCCGGAAGGTCCAAACGGAAATCCTGATCCGCTCGCGGCAGCCCATGACATTCGCGAGACCTTCGGCCGCATGGCTATGAATGACGAAGAGACTGTAGCGCTTATTGCTGGCGGACACACATTCGGCAAAACCCATGGAGCAGCCGATCCAAACCAGTATGTTGGTCCAGAACCCGCAGCTGCGGGCATTGAGGAGCAAGGACTAGGCTGGAAGAATACGTTTGGCAGCGGTAATGCAGACGACACTATTACCAGCGGCCTCGAGGGCGCATGGACTACAACGCCAACAAAGTGGAGCAACAACTTCTTCGAGAACCTGTTCGGTTTTGAGTGGGAGCTAACGAAGAGCCCAGCCGGTGCGCATCAGTGGAAACCCAAGGATGGGGCAGGCGCCGGTACAGTGCCGGATGCGCACGACCCCTCAAAGAGTCACGCACCATTCATGCTTACGACGGACCTCGCTTTGCGGATGGACCCTATATATGAGCCAATTTCAAGACGCTTTTACGAGAATTCGGATCAGTTCGAAGACGCTTTCGCCCGGGCATGGTTCAAGCTTACGCACCGCGATATGGGTCCGCGCGCGCGCTATCTCGGCCCTGAGGTGCCGGCGGAAGAGCTGATCTGGCAAGACCCTATCCCAACCCTTACACATGAACTGATTGACAATCAGGAGATCGCTGCACTGAAGGGTAACATCCTTGCCTCAGGACTGTCTGTGTCCCAACTGGTATCCACCGCTTGGGCGTCAGCATCAACGTTCCGTGGCTCCGATAAACGCGGTGGAGCGAATGGTGCACGTATTCGCCTTGCGCCGCAGAAGGATTGGGAAGTCAACAATCCAGACCAATTACAGGCAGTGCTGGAGACGCTTGAGGGCATCCAAAAAGAGTTCAACGACGCCCAGACTGGGGGTAAGATGGCCTCACTCGCCGACTTGATCGTTCTGGGTGGATGCGCAGGCATAGAGCAGGCGGCAAAGAATGCCGGTCACGATGTGACGGTACCCTTTACGCCGGGACGTGCCGATGCATCGCAAGAACAAACCGATGTGGAATCCTTCGCCGTACTCAAGCCGGCTACAGACGGATTCCGCAACTACTTGAAGACCCAATACGCCGTATCGGCAGAGGAAATGTTGATTGATCGGGCGCAACTCTTGACGCTGAGTGCTCCTGAGATGACGGTTCTCGTTGGAGGCATGCGTGTACTTAACACTAACTTCGCTCAGTCCCAACATGGCGTCTTCACTAAACGTCCAGAGGTGCTGACCAATGACTTCTTCGTCAACCTGCTCGATTTGGGCACGACATGGAAGGCGACTTCGGAGGCCGAAGAAGTGTTTGAAGGTCGTGATCGTACGACAGGCGAACTCAGGTGGACCGGTACCCGTATTGATCTCATCTTCGGTTCGAACTCAGAACTCCGGGCTCTCGCTGAAGTCTATGGAAGCGAGGACTCTCAAGAGCGGTTTACGCAGGACTTTGTGGCGGCGTGGACTAAGGTGATGAATCTTGACCGCTTCGATTTGGCTTGATTTCAGTTTTTAGAAAAAATGGCTACATTTATCCGTGAGAGGGTTCCTGAGAGAATCATGATGAGACATGTATATCACTGTCATAAAGCTAACAGCTCATATGGCCGAAGCCTGGCAGATGCCTTGGGACTGGATTGCAGCAAAGTTGAGCGGTTGCTTAATATTCCATCATTGGAAGAGTTGTTTAATGCAACTTCTGAAGAAGGATATCAAAACTTCTCATAGTAAATAAAACCCTATAAAATTGTTTAAAAACAAGTAATGAGGCCCTTTTCCGAGGGCTTCATTATTTCTCCGCAATTTCATTCTATAAAAATCAATATCACAGTATTTAGATTACGGTATTGACCCTGTCTTAAGAATATGTAACTATTTCATATTG
>SPCL01000069.1 GCA_004525335.1 Thermodesulfobacteriales bacterium | reverse complement strand
ACAGACGGCACTTTCGATCCAGGCGGCGCTCCAACAGACAACGCTCAAGCTCAGAATGATCCGGAGCAGAAAGAGAGATTGGAAAAACAACAAGAACGCGAGAAAAGACGCCAGATGAGGATACAGCAACGGGAAGCCACTTTACAAAAAAGGGCGAATGGAAGAAATGGGGCTGATACACCTAAAACAAATGAGAATCAAGATACTAACAAGAAAACTGAAGAAAAGAAGTCTAAAATTATTGTTGCAGATGGTGAAATAGTCAGCCTCCAGTCTGAGATGGATGTCCAGGATCTAATTCAAACTATTAGTGAGATTACCGGAGAAAACTTCATTCTGGATGAATCAGTTAAGGGGAAAAAGATAACGGTCGTAGCTCCTGGCGGTTTCAAGAGTGAAAATGCAATGAGATTGTTTGAAACAATTCTCAGTCTTAACGGTTTCTCTGTGGTGAAAAAGGACGGAACTAATCTCATTGTTCCAAAAAGAGACATTAAGTTTCAGGATATTCCTACAGAATTTGGGACTGACTATGCTGAATCTTCAGATGGTTTTATCACAAGACTGGTAGAACTACAAAATGTTCAGGCAAGTGAAGTAGCAAATATTCTCAAGCCACTGGTTTCTAGAGAAGGGGATATCGTTGTCTATCCTGCTACAAATACACTGATCATTATTGAGAGGGTCGACAATCTAAACAGAATACTAAAAATCATTGAAAATTTTGATGTTGAAACTGAGATTGAATTTATAAAGATAGAAAATGGTGACGCAGCCGAAGTAGCAACTAAGCTCTTAGAAATATTTGGCAGCTCAGGCGGCTCATCTTCTGGATCTAGTAGAGCAGCTTCTCAAAGAACCGCCGCTTTAACTCAGCAGCGGGGGCGTAATACCAGTCGAACTAGCAGAACTAACCAGGCTGCCACACAGAACGCTCCTGCAATTACTGCACAGTCAACACAAGAGTCATCACCCGTCAGTTTCAAAGTCATTACGGACGAAAGAACTAACTCTCTAATAATCATTGCTTACCCTGGCGACATGGCCAAAATTAAAGCTGTAATAGAAATCCTTGATGAAAAAACCGATGAGCAGCAAGACGGGATATTTGTAATTCGTGTTTTAAATGCCGATGCTGAGCAGATTGTGGGTGTATTATCAGCTCTGTTCGGAGGAGGAGGAGGTGGTGGTGGTAGTGGATTTGCACAACAAAGAGCGCAAAGAACTTCCGGGTTTGGCGGATCCGGGTCTGCAATTGGATCAGGGTCAACCGGGGGTTCCACTTTCGGACAATCGCAAAGCATTTCAAGACAAAACACAGGGGGCGGAGGTGGTTCGGTGGTTGCAGAGACTGACGATCTCAGAATAACAGCGGATCCTGCAACAAATTCAGTAATCATAATAGGATCAAGAAGGGATTACGAAGAAATTAAAGATGTAATTGATGAGCTTGATATAAGAAGAAAACAAGTATTTGTAGAAGCGGCAATATTAGAAGTTAGCCTTGATAAGATAAGATCATTCGGAACAAACTTGAGTATTGGATTTACTATCAATGACAGTACTCTTGGCTTCGGTGGGACGAACCTTCCAGGAATTCCAAGCCTGCTTGGAGTAGCCGCAAATCCTGATGCCGCCGCAAACCTGGTAGGAAGCCTGTCAGGCCTATTCTTGGGCGTTGTAGGTGAGGAAGTTGATGTTGACGGTTCAGGCCCAATACCTCCTATTCCGTCATTCACAGCACTATTTCAAGCACTTACTTCTCTAACTGATGTGAACGTACTCTCTACACCAAGCATCATAACAACAGATAATGAACCTGCAGAGATCATTGTTGCAGACGTAATACCATTCCCAACAGGAAGCACTGTCGGTGATGGTGGCGTCACTGTTCAGACAATTGAGAGAGAACCTGTCGGTATAAGACTTTCTATTACACCTCAAATAAGCGAGGGTGAATTCATAAATCTAAATATTCTTACTGAAGTATCGGCAATAAGATCCGCCCCGGTACCAGGACTTAACACAGAAGAATTTGGTATTGCGACCACCACTAGAACTGCTGATTCCTCTGTGGTTGTAAAGAACGGCCAAACAATCGTCATTGGAGGTCTTGTTCAAGATAGAGAGAGTGTGCTGCAAAATAGAGTCCCCGTACTTGGAAGTATTCCGGTTCTTGGGAACCTATTTAAATTTAAACAAAGACAAAGCACAAAAATCAACCTTATGATTCTTCTCACACCTAGAATTGTTGAGAATGAAGTTGACATGCAACGCATACTCGAAGAGAGACAAAAAAGAAATATGCTTTTACAAGAAAGAGGATTTAACAGGGAAGAACCAAACTAATTAAATTTAGCTACCATGAAAAGCATACAAGAAATTATAGGCGAAAAGAATCCTGATGCACTTATTAGAATAGACGAAATTTTGTCTAAAAATGAAGAGAGTGTAGAAGAAACTCTTTTGAAATCTCATGTTCTAGAAGACCAGGAAGTACTTGAGGTTCTCTCACAATTCTACGAATTCCCTTATATACTTGCTATATCAGAAAAGGAAATTGATCCTGAGCTTGTAAAAATACTTCCTATAAGTTTCGCGAAAAAATACCGCCTTATCCCATTTCAAAGAAAAGAAGATAGTGTGGTAATAGTATTCGCCCCTCCGCTCGACTTATACGCTCTGGATGAAGTCAGATCGCTTGTCGGATGCGAGATAGAACCTGTGTTAGCTCTTGATCACGTCGTTCTTAATATCATAAACCGCGTCTATGAGCGTGACAAAGAAATTGGGGAAGGGATTGAAGATGATACCGAGGGGATCAGCGAATATGATATTCAGGAGCCCAAGGACCTTTTGGATGCCGATGATGAAGCTCCAATTATCAGATTTGTAAATTCTCTACTTTTTCAGGCTGTAAAAGAGAAGGCGAGCGATATTCATCTTGAGTGTTTTGAAAAGGAAGTGGCGGTAAGATTCAGAAAAGACGGCATTCTTCATGAAATAACTTCAGTGCCCAAAAAACTTCAGGCATCTGTAATATCAAGAGTGAAAATCATGGCCGAGCTGGATATAGCTGAGAAAAGAAAGCCCCAAGACGGAAGGATAAGGGTAAAAGTTGCGGGTAGAGATGTCGACGTACGTATATCAACCGTACCGACAACCTGGGGGGAGAGTGTAGTTATGAGGCTTTTAGACCGCTCTTCTGTCCTACTTAGTTTAGAAGATCTCGGTCTTAAAGGTGAGAAACTTAAAATCGTAGAATCATTAATACGCAGACCTCACGGCATTATCCTGGTTACAGGACCAACCGGAAGCGGAAAAACAACAACTCTCTATGCGGGACTTGAAAGAATAAATTCTCCGGATAAAAAGATTATTACAGTAGAAGATCCTGTGGAGTATCAAATCCAGGGAATCAACCAAATTCAGGTTAACTCTAAGGTTAATCTCTCGTTTGCAAACGGGCTTAGATCAATTCTTCGTCAGGACCCCGATGTTATACTTGTAGGTGAAATCAGAGATAGAGAAACTGCAGACATTGCAATTCATGCGTCACTGACCGGTCATCTTGTATTTTCCACACTTCACACGAACGACTCTGCAAGCGCTATCACTAGGCTCATAGATATGGACATTGAGCCATTTCTTGTAGCCTCTTCACTCATGGCCGTTGTTGCACAAAGGCTGCTTCGTCTTCTTTGCAGCTCATGTAAAGAGCCTTATAGCCCTTCTGACGAAGAACTCAAAAAGGTCGGAATTACAAGGCAAGAACTTCAAGATGGAACACTCTACCGCGCAAAAGGCTGCGACAGATGCTTTGATATGGGATATAGCGGCAGATCAGCAATCTTTGAAATGTTATTAATAGATGATGAAATTAGAAATTTGACCCTTAGCCACGTAGATTCGGGGCAGATAAAGAAAAAAGCAATAGAGCATGGAATGACGACATTAAGAATGGACGGGGTCAGTCATATTATAAGGGGATTAACCTCGATTGATGAGGTAATACGTGTTACTGAAGAGGAAAGTATTTAGTTCATAGTCAAAAACTCATTCTTACAATTTCAACTATCCAACGTATAATTATTACTAACTATGCCTGTATATAAGTACAAAGCTATTAATGAAAGTGGGAAAGCGGTTCAGGGTGTAATAGATGCCGAGTCCCCTAAAAGTGCAACTGAAAAATTAAAACGCCAGGGAGTTTTTCTGTCCTCCCTTAATGAAGCAAAAGAAAGCAAGTCAAGAAGCTTCAATCCTTTTAAAGGCATAAAAATATCTGAGCTTGCTGTAACTACCAGACAATTCTCAACTCTTATTTCAGCAGGGCTTCCTCTTGAGGCCTCACTAAGCGCTCTTTCGGAACAAACAGAAGACACAAGACTCGGTCAGGTGCTTTCTGAAGTTAGAGAAAGGGTGAGTGAAGGTAGCTCATTGGCTAATGCCCTGGGCGAGCATAAAAATGTATTTTCCGAGCTTTACATAAATATTGTGAGAGCTGGTGAAGCGAGCGGAACTCTAGACATAGTGCTTCTTAGACTAGCAGACTTTTTAGAAACACAAGCCGCCCTCACCTCCCGGGTTAGAGGGGCTTTAATCTATCCCCTGTTTATGTTCTTTATAGGAGGTGGGGTTTTATTTTTCACAATGACGTATGTAATACCGCGAATTGCGAAAATTTTTGAAGAGAGCTCAAGCTCACTACCACTTATAACCCTTATTTTGATTAAGATAAGTGACTTTTTAAACAACTACATATTATTCATTTTAATATTCGTGGGAATTCTTGCCTATGCAGCAATTCGTTTTAATAAGACTGAAAAGGGGCAAATGTTTTTTGACCGCCTGATGTTAAAAGTACCAGTATTCGGCAAACTCACTTCCATGGTAGCAATTTCCAGGTTCACACGTACATTGGGAACACTACTGTCAAGTGGTATCCCGCTTTTGGATGCACTTGAAATAGGTGAGGCGGTTATGGGAAACAAAGTTTATGGAAAGACCCTACAAGAAGTAAGGATCAGCGTAAGAGAAGGCGCTAGTCTAGCTCAGCCGCTTAAAGAAAGTGGCGTATTCCCCCCGCTTGTCACACGTATGATAGCGGTTGGTGAGCAGACGGGTGAAATAGAGGCTATGCTTTCCAAGGTTGCAGACATTTATGATCAACAAGTCGAAACTATGGTTTCAACTCTGACATCTCTTCTTGAACCTGTTATGATTGTAATAATCGGTGCTATAATGGCATTTATTGTTTTTGCAGTACTTCTTCCGATATTTAATTTAACATCAACAATTGGTTAAAAGGAGGTATTAAATATGAGAGCCCAAGGTGGTTTCACATTAATTGAGATTATGGTTGTTCTGCTGATTATCTCAGGATTAGCATATATTGTTGGTACAAATGTAATAGGTCAGCTGGATAAATCTAAAGTAGAAAACACAAAAATCCAGATTACCCAACTGGAATCAGGGCTTAAGTTATTTAAAGTGGACAACGGTTTTTATCCTGATACTCAGCAGGGTATAGACGCTCTAATTGTAATTCCTTCAACAGGAAGAGAGCCTAGACGCTACGATTCTAACGGATACCTAGAAGCGGAACAGGTTCCACTTGATCAGTGGGGAAGTGAATTCATCTACATTGGCCCCGATCAATCGGGTGGAAACACGTATGAGATAATTTCTCCCGGTCCTGATGGAGTACCACAGACTGAGGACGATATTTCTAGCCGTAATATTAAATAATGAAAAAAAATGACGGCTTCACACTATTAGAGATCTTAGTTGTAATGTTGATTATAGGGGCATTCTTTTTTGTGGCAGTGCCAAAATTTCAGGATTTAACTGAGGTAAATCTAAAGAGTGCGTCGCGCAATCTTACGGCGACGATAAAATATTTATACAATGAAGCAGCCTTTAAGAAGAACATACATAGGCTGACATTTGATATAGAAGCCGGAGAGTACTGGGTGGAGACATTAAATGGGAATGAGTTTGGCCTCTCTGAGGATTCATCCCAAAAACGACATAAGCTGCCAAATGGGGTTTATTTTAAGGATGTTGTAACTGAGCGTACTTTGGAAAGAAACCCTCTTGATGAGGAAAATGAATATATACTCTTTTTACCCACAGGTTTTGTTGAGCCGGCAGTTATTCATATCTTTACGGACAATGAGAGGTACTATACTTTAGCTACAAAACCATATACCGGGGGTACGAAGGTATATGATGAATATGTTGAGCTTCTCAGGAGATAGATAAGGCATTTAAAAAAGAGGTGCTATTGATTTGCAACAAAAACACGAAAGCAAAAGAGACAAGGGTTTTACACTCTTAGAAGTTATCATTGCTGTAGCAATAATGGGAGCCTCTATGGCTATCCTTTTAGGGTCTGTAAACAGAAATCTGGTTGTGGCCTCAAAGTCCAAGAATCAATCAATAGCTTATTCCCTGGCACAGCAGAAAATCGGGGAGATCGAGCTTCAAGGTTATCCCCAAGTTGGATTGGATCAAGGAACATTTGAAGAATTTCCCGGATTTAATTGGTACGTAAATGTCCTTCCCTACGACATTGAGCAATTGGGGACGGAAATAAGAATAGTAATGGTGGATATAGCATGGGATGAAGGGAATCAGGTGTTTAAAGTTGCAACAGCAATCTCAAACTACAAATGAGGGGTTTACCCTTATTGAGGTACTTTTAGCCGTTTTTATTGCATCAATAGTAATGGCTGTTTTATATGCCTCTTTTTTTCAGATCATAAAAGCGAAGGACAAAGTAGAACAGGAGCTTGAGCTATATCATGAGGCGAGAGTTATTTTCTCTAAAATGACCAGAGATATAGTTACTGCTTTTCCAAGGGGAAGTGTCAATTCGGTTTCATCAAATGCTCCATCTGATTTCTTTATGGGGAGTCAAGAAGGCAACTTCAGTACGCTGACTTTCACGTCATTATCACGAACCCCGGCTAAGAACGCCAAAGAGTCGGATCAGACTGAAATAAGCTATTTCCTGGAACCTACTGAAGACGACCCGAACCTGTTTGCTCTTATGAGAAGAGACGACCCTACTATTGGAACAGACGAAGGAGGCTCTGAATATCCTATATCTGAACGCATTGTAGGATTTACTCTCTCTTATTTAGGAGAAGCGTCTGTGGCTAGTGAAAATCAGGAATTGGCATTTGAGTGGAACTCGAGCGACGGTTCTTCGCTTCCTAGGGCTGTTAATGTAAATATAGTTTTGAGAGGCCCAAGGGGAGATGACATAGAATTCAACTCACTTATCTTAATACCGGTTGTAGATTAGCACTTAGATTCACAGGTTAAATAAATGCAGATCACAAACGAAACTAAAAAATTAAAAAATAAAAATTCTGAAAAAGGAATAGTGCTGGTAATTGTAATTATTGTTATCTCAATACTTACCATTCTAGTAGCTGATCTTGTCTATTTCACACAAATAGACAGAGAAATATCAGGTAATACAATTGATGAAGTTAAAGCACGCTATATAGCTAAAGCAGGTGTTCATGTGGCTGCCGGCACATTAAAAGGACAGCCGCTTGAAGATTTAAGTGAAATAGCATCTACTCTTGCTACAGATAGTGACCACTCAAGTGGATTTTGGGCGATCAATGTTCCCTTCTTCCCGGTGGGAGATGGGAGTGTCTCTGTTACGGTTGTTGATGAAAGAGCCAAAGTCAATCTGAATGCTCTCGTGGATCCTTCATCTAATAGGGTTGACCAACAGGTATTAGCTGAAATTACAGAACTGTTTAAATTTCTCGAGGTAGATGAATCTAAATCAGAGAGGTTTATAGCTAGTTTAACCAACTGGGTAGACAGCCCCTTAAAAGGATCACAGAATGACCAGAATTCAAGTGGAGCAAACTCAGGATTTTATACAAGTCAGAAAATTCCTTATATTATTAAAGACGGTCCACTAGACAGCGTTCAGGAAATACGATTGATTGACGGAATGGACGAAGAATTTTTTAATAAAATTAAAGATTATGTTACCGTATATCCAAGAGATAAAAAAATAAATTTCAGCACAGCGCCTAAAGTAGTAATTATGGCGGCGGTGAAAGCATCAAATGTGCCAGCAATAGAGGGACAAGGCAATGCCGATACCGAAGAGATATCTGATGACATTGCCGAGCAAATAGCTGATGAGATTATTGCGGCGAGAGAAGATCAGCCGGTTATAGACCAGAAAAAAGCAAGAGAAGTTGCAACTGAAATAGATTCAACTGCTGAAATCAGCGCTGGGTTGGTAGGAGTTACACTTAGCTCCGGATACAGTGATATTTTTTCAGTTAAATCTGTAGGCAGTCTAGGAGAATCAAATCCCACAAAAAGAATTATAGAAGCTATAATAATGAAAACTAAGGAAAATAATGAAAACAAGGTAAGTATAATCTCATGGAAAGAGCTCTAGAAAAGTTAATAGAAATCAGAAATGAATTGAAAGCTCATTATCTGGAGAGAGATGAGGCCATAGACGGCACATTGATAGCGCTTCTAACCGGGAACCATATGCTGCTTATTGGCCCTCCTGGAACTGCTAAATCTCAGCTTGTTAGTGAAGTTTGCAATAAAATTAAAGGCGCTCAATACTTCCAGTGGCTGCTTACTAAGTTTACTGCCCCAGAAGAGCTTTTTGGAGCTGTCAGCCTAAAAGGGCTTGAAAATGATGAATACAGAAGAGTTACTAGCGGCAAACTTCCTGAAGCTCATATTGTATTTCTGGATGAGGTTTTTAAGGCAAGCTCTTCTATCTTAAATACGCTTCTGACTGTAATGAACGAGAGAATTTATTATAACGGCACAGAAATATCTGAGATTCCGCTCATTTCCATGTTTGGCGCAAGTAACGAGCTTCCCGCTGAAGAAGACGAACTCGAAGCGCTCTATGACAGGTTCTTACTTAGATATGTAGTCGACTACATCAAAGAGGATTTCAGATTCCTTAAGCTATTGCAAGGAGAAAGCACAGAGGAGTCTGGCGCTATTATTACCCCTAAGGAGCTTGATGATTGCAAATCTCAAGCCAGGGAAGTAGATGTACCTTCAAATATTCTAAAGTTAATAGGAAGAATAAGAACTGAGCTTAAAAATAAAGGAATAAGCCCCTCTGACAGGAGATACAAGCAAAGCATATCAGTACTTAAAGCTAAAGCATATCTTGATGGCAAAAGTGAAGTTTCAGAAGAAGATTTACGCTTCCTTGAGAATGTTTTCTGGAGAGACCCCGGAGAAAAAGCGGAAATCCAATCGGTAATTCATCAGGCGATTCATGGATACAAGGACAGGATCAGAGAACTGATTATACAGGCAAAGGAGCTTGACGGATATAGCAAAAGAGATTGGGAAGATGAAGATATGAGCATTAAAGCTAATATAGAAGCGCAGACTAAATTAAAACAGATCGTGACAAACGTAAACGAACTTATTGAAGAATGTGAACAGAGGGGGAAACCCACTGTAGAGATAGTTAAAGCAAAAAGTGAAATAGAAAATATTCAGAAAGAAATATTGGACCGCCTTGTTTCAGGTTCAGGGGAAATGTCCTAAAGTTTCTTTTTTTCACAACTTAAATAATACTAGAACCTAATCATTCTCCAATCTTCAAAAGCACCTTTCCAAAACTTTGGCGACTTTCTATATGCTTATGGGCAAGTGAAGCATCTTCAAATTGAAACACTTTTCCGATTATTGGTTTAATATCATGCTTTTCTACAAAATTCTTAAGATCCTTTAGAACATCTTCCATTTGACCTGGTTCTTCTTCCAATAAATATCCTAAATGTGAGGACATAACAGCTATAGATTTTTTAGCCAGATCTCCCACTTTAACTCTGGGAATATCCCGCCATGTTTTAATCCAGGAAAGCGGGTTCCACTTTTTCAAATCAAGGCTCGCAAACCCGGCTACAACCACTCTTCCAAATGGGTTTACGACATCCACACTTTTCTTAAACACCTGACCTCCGACCATTTCTAATACAACATCTACTCCTCCCGTATCCTCTAATAAACGCTTAAAACAGTCCGGATCACGGTAATTATATCCACCGCTTGCACCTAAAGATCTTATCAAATTAATTTTTTCCTCACTTCCAGCCATTCCGTAGACGCTGCATCCGTAGCGAGAAGCAATCTGCACAGCCGCAGTTCCCACTCCTCCGGCTGCCGCGGTAATGAGGACTTTATCTCCCGGGGTGATCTTCGCCATTTTCACAAGTAAAACCCATGCGGTCATATAATTAACGAGAAATGAAGCGTTTTCCTCCATAGTATAATTTTCCAGAGCCAAAGCAACCCGCTCTTGGGTAACTACAATTTTCTCCGCATAGGTGCCGGATTTAGTGCCAACCATTACTTTTTGACCTTTTTTGACTTTGCTGACACTTT
>SPCL01000143.1 GCA_004525335.1 Thermodesulfobacteriales bacterium | reverse complement strand
GTTTTCCGGAATACTTATTTCCACTTTTTCTACATTGCCTGTAAACTCAGAGTCATGCACATCTTTAAACACAGAGTTTGCTACCTGAGTAGCATCATCTTTTGCTACATCTGCAGTCTCATCGCCAGAGAAAACAGCTGGTATTGTTTTTTCGATTCGACCTTCTGCCACCTTTTCCCCATTCACATAAATTGTTGCGACACCACCTTTGCCAAGATCTTCCCCACCTTCATATGCAAAATCCAGCTTCACCTCTGCTTTTCCTTTAGGCAGCGCTTTGTCTGAAGAAACTGTATAAGTATCAAGCCCAAACCAGTTATAGGTATATGCGGGCTTACCGTTGTCCATATATAAAGCCCAGCCGCCGAATTTTCCGCCCTGCGCTAAGATGATTCCTCTGTCATTGCCTTTAAGCTCCACGTTCGCGGTTATCGTTTTCGAGCTGTTCTTGATATTGAGAAAGGTGTTTTCCATTATTCCATCCATGCCTTCGGAAAGTGTTAAAGACTTTCTATCTCCCATTAAATCAGGACGGCCAGCTAACTTAGCATTGAATCGTTCATATAAACGGTCATCCAGAGGGTAAACATTGTTCTTAATTGCCTCTTGCTCAAATAGGGCTTTTAATTCTTCTAACTTTTCAGGGTTAGATGCGGCTAGATCGTTCGTAAGGCTAAAATCTTCTTCTGTATTGTAGAGCTCCCATTTATCTTCCTGGAGCGTATTTAGGGGTTTGCTTATCCACGGCACACGATGTATTACCCGGGCCAGCCAACCCTCGTGATAAATGGCTCGATTGCCAAACATCTCAAAATACTGTGTGGTATGGCGATCAGGTGCCCCTGCATTGTCCACAGCATATAGCATGCTTACACCGTTCATTGGAAGCTGTTCAACCCCATTGATCATCTTTGGCTCAGGTAATTTTGCTGCCTCGAGAATGGTAGGGCCGACATCATTTACGTGGTGCCATTGCGTGCGGATTTCACCTTTTGAATTGATACCATTAGGCCAATGCATAACCATTCCATTCCGTGTACCTCCGTAATCAGCAGCCATTTGTTTGGTCCAGGTGAAAGGTACGTCTGTAGCTACGGCCCAGGAAGCGGAGTAATGTGGGAAAGATTCTGGTCCTCCCCATAGATCAGCTTTTTCTAACATTCCTTCGGTTGTTTCAGCATCAAATATACCATTGAGATGTATTAGCTCGTTATAAGTGCCAGTTAAGCCCCCTTCAGCACTCGAACCGTTATCTCCCATAATATAAATAAACAACGTATTATCGAGGACCCCCATCTCATCTATAGCAGCAACAAGACGCCCAACTTCATTGTCTGTGTGTCCCGTAAAACCGGCAAATGCTTCCATCTGAAGAGCAAAGAGCTTTTTCTCGTTATCTGTTAATTTATCCCAATCTGGTATATCTTCGGGTTTTGGGGCAAGTTTAGTATTTTCAGGAATCACCCCTAGTTTTTTTTGACGCGCTAATGTCTTTTCACGAAGAGCGTCCCAGCCGTCATCGAATTGCCCTTTGTATTTTCCAATCCATTCCTTAGGCGCGTGATGAGGTGCATGAACAGCTCCAGTTGCGTAATATATCATAAAAGGTTTATCAGGCGTCATTGCATGTTGAAATTTAACCCATTTAATGGCCTCATCGGTCATATCTGTTGTGAAGTGGTAATCTTCATTGTCTTTCTTTTCAACTTTGGTCACACCGTCAAATATTACAGGATCCCATTGATTGGTCTCGCCGCCTATAAAGCCATAAAATTTATCAAATCCTGAATTAGTAGGCCAACGAAAGAAAGGACCTGAAACCGATACTTCCCAAGCAGCTGTTTCATGCCACTTGCCGAAAGCCGCTGTGCTGTAACCGTTTTGACGAAGTGTTTCGGCTACATATTTAGCATTATCAGGTCGTTGACCCTGGTTACCTGGAAAACCTGTAGCAATTTCCATTACAGAACCTACGTTCACAGCGTGGTGGTTTCTGCCTGAAAGAAGAGATGCTCTAGTTGGTGAGCATAAAGCAGTAGTATGAAAGCGGTTAAAACGCAAACCGTTATCTGCTAACCTATCTAACGTAGGGGTTGAAATTGGCCCACCAAAAGTACTTGATGCACCAAAGCCTATATCATCTATTAATACTATTACTACGTTGGGTGCTCCTTCAGGGGCTTTTATCTCAAAGCGCTCTGGTGCTTTGGCATTGCGCGCGTCCATTTCTGTTATAGGATCATGCTTGGGCGGTTGTATTGGTAGGATCTTACGATCTATCTCGTTCGAGCCATTTTGTTTCTCCTGTGCCTGCGAATAGTGTCCGCTAAGTAAAGCAGAAAAAATTAATACCGCTACAATTATTAAGTTCATATTTTCCCCCTCATAATTAATTGTAACCTACAGTATCCCCATACGTTTAATATTTGAAGAATACGGTTTTAACATGGCATACTCAATCAGATTTGTCAACACAATGTCCTTGCCTAAAACAGGCATTGTTTTTGTATTTTTTATTCTTTAGCTCCTGACATTTCTTGTCGTAGTCGTCATTAGTAATTAGTAATTCACCAATAATTTCTTAGAAGAATATCCAGATTAAACAGGCCAATGCGGCTATACAAATAATTGGAATTGCGAATGTAACGTATCTATCAAGAGTGTCAGCTAGTTCTATATTATCGTTAGTTTCCAGGCGCTTAAAAAATACATTAATGAGAACAGTTAAAGCGGTAACTAAAAATGCAGTAAATAGTACGCTGTCCATAAAAGTCATATATCCTAATCTGGGCAAATCTTTGCCTATAGTAAAATTAAAGGCTACAAATATTAATAGAATCGCAACGGATACGGAGATTCTGTTTGAATAGTCTTTCATAAAAAAGGTTCCCCAGGATACAATAAGTATTAGCAGGAGGGGAAGGAAAATTCGGAACGTGTAATAATCTATATGCCTCTTGGCATCAATTTGTAATATATATTCTGAAAAAGTTTTCTTGTACGTCTTGGTGGTAACTTCTATGTGGTGATTATAAATACGCCATTCCTCCTCACCTAACTTACTGCCTATTGATGGATATTCTTTATTTGGTTTAATAACATAAAAATCTATTGGTAAAAACAATAGAAGTTCAAAAAAGAATTGCTGGGGATCAAACGGAAATCTGCGAAAATCAAAATCAGGAGCTTGTAATGTAACTGTGAAACGTTCTAAATAATATACTTCACCATCCGGATAAACTCGAATATCATCCTCTTGTATAAAACGTCTACCCTGTTGGTTCAATATTAAAAATTTGGGCCTCCTCAGATTATTTTCTTTGATATACTGATCAAATTGTTCATTTGTATATTCCATTTCGTTACATTTACAAGAGTCAGGATTATAGGCAAAATCCGGGTCAACCCATTTTATTTGAAGATATCCAACCACTGTAAAGTTTTCTTTTCTTTGGTCAATATCTGTTATCTGATCAATTAATAGCGCCACATTTACTTCAATGGGTTCCCTAATAATTGGGCGACCTCTCGTATCACCCTTGCCGGTAAGAACTTCCGGATTATTCGTACCAATTAAGATGCGGAATGTGCCTTCGGCTACACTCTCCTTCCCGGAATCTCCACGCACAACAAGGGAATAATTTTCCCCTTCTTCTTTTAGAGTATACTGCAGCTCTGCTTTATCATTTTCACCTGAAAGGTTATCGAACGCGAGAAGCCTGTTGCCGTAATCACGCAGTTTTATGGCGGGTTTTAAATCACCTGATATTGTTTCAACATATACATACAGGGTGCTTCCTTCACCTAATGCATTTAAAGGGAACTCAATATATTCTCTTTCTTCAGTGATCTGACCAGTTATTTCCTGAACACGATTATGAAATTCCCCAATATGGATTGCAATAGAGTGCCCGGTAGGTTTTACCTCTTCTGTTAGAACGGCCGGTGTGTTTACCCCAATTGTTAGACGGTACTGACCAAAAGTGTCGTAATATTTATCATCCCTTAGGACTTGATAATAAGCTCCGTCCACAACCAGTTGATAGACGCCCTGCTCTTGGACTTGAAATGTAAGGCTTGCATCACTTAATTTCCCTCCGTTATCATCCCAAGCAAGAAAATAATCGTTTGCGAAGTCAGGGAATATCTCAGTATAATCGAGTCCTGTTTCTAATGCTTTTGGAATATAGACCGTAAAAGAATCTTCAAAAGAGCTGAAATCATAACGATCCTTTGTGATACCAATAAAAGGGTCTAAATTCCCTGAAACTCTTTCCATATTGACGAATATCGTGTCTCCTTTTTGAAGGTTCGGCAAATCGTAATAATGAGATTCACCAAGTTGAAGGTTCTCCGTTATAATCTCGACTTGGTGTAATTCCGAAGCACAGAGTTCTTTCGCTCCGATTGTTAAGGCTATCAAGATCATTAGGATGGTTTGTATACGCAATCTAACAATTTCCTCTGTAATAAATCTTAATCTAAATATAGTAATACAATATTTGGATTTTTAAAAGGATATATTAAATATTGAATATTTGCTGTAACTGCTGAACTTTGGGCAATGTGGAGTTTGTAAAACATCCGAGGTTACTATATGAATCAGAACTCAAAGGTATTGAGTATCGAGACTATCTCCTAGAATAATTAGATTCTTTAAATTTGATTTATTTTAGAATTAGAAATTACTTCTCCTGATCCAATTCCTATTCTTTGCATAATTTTAGCTACGGAAGGAAACTTTAAATTTAATTTTTCAATTCTATCCGGTGTCATGTATACAACGTTGCCCGACCAGGGACTGGGAGCACCGGGTAAATAGACAACTACTAATCCATTGTCTAACCTTTCTACTTCAAAACCTAGTTGCGATGAGTCATCGAATTTTGCCATCACTGGGATCAGGTATTCATCTCCACTCTTTTTTTCAATACTGCCAGTAAATCCTTTAATAAACGCATATCCCGGTATAAGTAACCTCAATTTTGAATCTATTGATTCTCGAATGCGTTTCGCATATTTACTTTTAGCAGCAAGTCCAGCTAAAAAACAAATAATTATTACCGAAATCAATGCTAATAAGTCCGCTATAGCAATTCCCGCAATTTTTCCTACAGGAATCAGAGAGCCTATAGGAACAGTAACAAGCCTCATCGTTTTGATGGCTTTAAGTAGCAAAGTTACAATGATTATAAATGGAATTACAAATACTAATCCCCCAATAATTGTTGATTTTAAAAAATTGTTCATAACAGCCCTCCCGAATATTTAAATTTCTTATAGGGTATATGCTTAAGAC
>SPCL01000177.1 GCA_004525335.1 Thermodesulfobacteriales bacterium | reverse complement strand
TTTTATAGATATGAATGGGACTCTGATAAAGAAACAATTCGTAATAAGGCTCTTAAGAAAATTGGTTTTCCGTGTTTTGTTAAGTCTGCTAATCTTGGGTCCAGCGTTGGGATTTCTAAGGTTAATTCAGAGACGGAATTAAATGCAGCAATAGATGACTCGTGCAAGTACTCAAACAGAATTTTAATTGAAAAAGCTGTATCTAACCCCAGAGAAGTAGAGATAAGTGTCCTAGGGCACGAGAACCCTATTGCCTCTTTGCCTGGAGAAATTTTACCCCATAGAGAGTTCTACGATTATACCGCCAAATATTTAGAGGAGGGCACGGGTCTAATCGCCCCAGCTCAAATAGATGAGCATTTGACTAACAAGCTGAGAGTGCTGGCTGTAGAAACATTTAAAGCACTTGATTGCAGTGGCATGGCAAGGGTCGATTTTCTAATAGATGGTGATACAGAAGAATTGTTCATAAGTGAAATAAATACTATTCCGGGTTTCACACAGATAAGCATGTATCCAAAGCTTTGGGAAATAACCGGGATAACCTTCCCTGAGTTAATTACGAAACTCTTTGATTTCGCAATCCATAGAAAAAATGATGAAATGAAATTAAAAACTGACATAAAAGAGACAGTTTAAATGTTGTATGAGAATATGATATTATAATAATTTTGAGCCATTCAAAAAACTTTGGTTTGGAATTTTAAAATTCCCGATATATATATTGGTCAATTATGAGCACTCAGAACCCAGGTCAGCCACAGCGTCTTAAAAAAAGTTTAAAATTATTCGACGTTTATGCTCTAGCTACCGGCACCACTTTAAGTGCCGGTTTTTTCTTATTGCCGGGCATTGCGGCTATGAATGTGGGACCTGCGATAACTCTATCTTATCTGATTGCCGTACTACCTCTAATTCCTGCAACATTCAGTATTGTTGAGCTTACAACTGCTATGCCAAAAGCGGGAGGTGTTTATTACTTCTTAGACCGCTCAATGGGTCCGCTGCTGGGTACTGTAGGAGGCATAGGCACATGGCTTGCGCTAGTGCTCAAAGTGGCTTTTGCATTGATTGGCATGGGTGTGTATATAGGACTTTTTGTTCCCAATCTTCCCATAATTCCCGTAGCAATCGCGATTGCAATTGCAATTGGAGTTCTAAACCTATTTGGCGCGGATACGAGCGGTAAATTTCAAATATTTCTAGTTGTTGTGCTACTTTTGATTTTGGTTGGATTTATGGGTACTGGAATACCTGAAATTAAATTATCTCATTTTAGCGGATATTTTGATGCGGGATCAGGATCGATTATATCAACTGCAGCTATGGTCTATATAAGCTATGTTGGAATTACAAAGGTTGCCAGTCTTTCAGAGGAAGTCGAAAACCCTGAGAGGAATCTTCCACTCGGCATATTTTTAGCTCTTGGAACAGCTATTTTAGTATATGGAATTGGGACCGCTGTTATGGTTGGTGTCATACCGATGGACAAGTTTGCAGGAGATTTGTCACCTGTAGCTACAGTTGCGGGCAGTATCTTTGGCAAAGCCGGGATTATTGCCGTATCAGTTGCAGCGCTTTTAGCTTTCATCTCTGTTGCAAATGCAGGAACAATGAGCGCCTCAAGATACCCTCTGGCTATGAGCCGAGACTTCATGATGCCCAGCATGTTTCGAAAACTTAGTAAAAACGGAATGCCATTAAACGCAATCATTGTTACTGTAGCAAGCGTAGTTTTGATTCTCTTACTTCTTGACACTTCTAAAATTGTAAAGATAGCAAGCGCCTTTCAACTTTTGATGTTTAGTTTTGTTTGCATCGCCGTAATAGTAATGAGAGAAAGTAAAATTGATTCCTATGACCCCGGCTACCGTTCTCCACTGTACCCATGGATGCAGATATTTGGTGTGCTCTCAAGTCTGTGGCTACTTAGTAATATGAGTATTTGGACCAAAATTTTCACAGTTGTGATGTTTGTAATTGGGATAGTCTGGTATAAATTCTACGTTCGCAATAAAGTTGTAAGAAGTGGTGCCATCTATCATATATTCGAAAAACTAGGTCAATCGAGATCTGAAGGATTAGATAGAGAGCTAAGAGGAATATTAAAAGAAAAAGATTTAAGAAAAGATGACCCATTTGATCAACTTGTAGCTCGAAGTCATGTTATAGATGTCAGTGCAGAAATAAGTTTTGAAGATATAGTAGAAAGGGTAAGCACTTTATTTGCTCATTTTGTTCCTGAATCCTATGACAACCTGTATAGGCAATTTTTTGAAGGGACAGTAGTGGGTGTTACTCCTGTAGCTCATGGGGCGGCTTTACCACACTCACGTGTAGCGGGACTTGGGCAGATGGAGATGGTTATGGTCCGCTCAAAATCTGGAGTGCATATTAAAATTAATAATCCGGCTACAGATAAAGAAGAAGAACAAACTTTATACGCAATATTCTTCTTGCTTAGCCCGCTCGACAATCCAACTCAGCATGTGAGGATGTTGGCGCAGGTCGCCAGACAAATAGAGAATGAGAATTTTATGGACGACTGGACAATAGCAGAGGACGAGCAGCAGCTTAAAGAATCTTTATTGCATAATGAAAGATTTCACTCTATTTATATCCGTAAGAATACACCGACCGAACAGCTGATCGGAAAACCCCTGAGCGCAATAAATATGCCTCAAGGGAGCCTGGTTGCTCTTATACGTCGGGGGGAACAGACTATAATTCCCCGCGGCAGCACAATAATTCAGGAAAATGACAGAATTACTGTTATAGGTGAGCCTTCGAGTATGAAGGAGATTCACAAAAAGTATATCAGTTGATGCTATCCCTTTAACCGGTGAAAAAAAGAAAAATAATAGGACTTTTGACTATTTTGGCGGGTCTCCCCGGACTTGGGGGGTTTTGGCTGATAGGGCAGTTAGATAATTTCCCACTTCTGGCGACTGTTATAGTTTTCAATGCAATATTCTTTAGAGGTATTTGTGGTACCGTGGGTGGAATATTGATATGGAGAGGGAGTAAATGGGGTTATTATCTAACCCTCATCACTTGGTTGTATCTAATAGTGGTATCAGTGCTTACCTTAAATCAGTTATACAATAATGGAATAGTGCTATCGTACGGCTTTTTAGAAGAAAATTATTCTAGTTTTGGAAGGCCGTTTCTGCTATCGTCATTAAAGATTTTGTTTGGAATACCTATTGTACATGTGGTTCTAAATATTTTATTAAAATCCCATAAATCCAATCATTCTGTTTAGTCTAGATGATCTTTTATTTTGTGCTAGTCTTATAGAATATGAGAACGGTATATGCATATTTTGTATAGAAACTGATGTATATCAAACTTAATATTTGATGGCAACTTTTGTAGATAATATTTGAGTTTTATACTTATATAAGGAGTACGAATAATAAAATGGGTATTTCTAACGATAACTATGAGAAGGCTACTTTTTCAGGCGGATGCTTTTGGTGTATGCAGCCTCCTTTTGACAATCTGGATGGTGTAGTCTCTACAACTGTGGGATATACTGGGGGGCTTGAAAAGTCTCCGACATATGACAATGTATGCCTTGGAAGGACAGAACATCTAGAATCGGTCCAAATTATATATGATCCATCATTAATCTCTTATGAAAAATTATTAGACGTTTTTTGGATCAATGTCGATCCCACCGACGGTGCAGGGCAGTTTGTAGACAGAGGCATGCACTATAGGACTGCTATCTTTTATCACTCAGAGGAACAAAAATTGACAGCACAGGAGTCAAAAAAAAAGCTTGGAGAGACAAATAGATATCCTGGTCCGATTATAACTGAGATAAAACCTGCTATGGAGTTTTACCCGGCCGAGGAATGCCATCAGAATTTTTATGAAAAGAATCCAATAGGATATTCATCATATAAAATGGGGTCTGGAAGAGGTAGTTACATAGAGTATATGAAGAATATTAAATAGCTGATAATTTCGCTGCAAAATCAGAATTAAAAGTA
>SPCL01000005.1 GCA_004525335.1 Thermodesulfobacteriales bacterium | reverse complement strand
TTAAAAAGCAACTCTATAGAGAATTCCCTTTAGGTGAAACACGGATTTAAATATATATGAGCTAATTATCTTTAAGAATTATTAAGCTTTCTGAGCATCAACATAAATTTTGCCGCCTGCATCTGTAAATTCTTTTGATTTCTGATCCATACCTTGATTAAGGGCATCCTTATCTGTAAGGCCATGCTCCGCTGCATAATCCCTGACGTCTTGAGTTATTTTCATAGAACAGAATTTTGGTCCGCACATAGAGCAAAAATGGGCTACTTTTGCACCCTCCGCAGGAAGTGTTTCATCATGGAACTCTTTAGCGGTATCCGGGTCCAAGGATAGATTAAACTGGTCGTTCCATCTAAATTCAAACCTGGCTTTGCTAAGAGCGTTATCTCTTACTTGAGCTGCAGGGTGCCCTTTTGCAAGATCAGCAGCATGAGCTGCAATCTTGTAGGTTATAACCCCTTCTTTTACGTCAGTTTTATTTGGTAAACCAAGGTGTTCTTTTGGAGTAACATAGCAGAGCATCGCTGTTCCGTACCAGCCGATCATTGCTGCACCTATGCCTGAGGTAATATGGTCATACCCCGGAGCAATGTCAGTTGTTAGAGGGCCTAAGGTATAAAAAGGCGCCTCATGACAGTACTCAAGCTGTTTATCCATATTCTCTTTGATCATGTGCATTGGGACATGTCCCGGGCCTTCTATCATGACCTGCACATCATGCTTCCAAGCAATCTCGGTTAATTCCCCTATGGTTTTCAACTCTGCGAACTGAGCTTCGTCGTTGGCATCTGCAATTGAGCCAGGTCTAAGCCCATCACCTAATGAAAACGCAACATCATACTCTTTCATTAGCTCGCACATATCTTCAAAATGAGTATAGAGGAAACTCTCTTGATGATGAGACAAGCACCACTTAGCCATAATAGAGCCACCTCGAGATACAATGCCGGTAACTCTGTTGATTGTAAGCGGCACATATCTTAGCAGGACTCCGGCATGAATGGTGAAGTAATCAACCCCTTGTTCAGCCTGCTCTATAAGCGTGTCTCTAAAGATTTCCCATGTGAGGTCCTCCGGGCTTCCGTCTACTTTTTCGAGCGCCTGATAAATTGGAACAGTACCTATTGGAACCGGGGAATTTCTTATAATCCATTCTCTTGTCTCATGAATATTCTTACCCGTTGATAAATCCATTATCGTGTCTGCGCCCCATCTGCAAGACCACACAGCTTTTTCAACCTCTTCTTCAATGCTTGAGGTAACTGCTGAGTTTCCAATATTTGCGTTAATCTTAACAAGAAAGTTGCGCCCAATTATCATGGGTTCACTCTCAGGATGATTGATATTATTAGGAATTATTGCCCTACCCTCTGCAACTTCCTTCATTACAAATTCAGGCGTGATAGCTGAATCAGGAATATTGGCGCCAAAATTCTCACCCTTGTGGTATCTGGCTAAATCGCCAAGTTGTTCTCTGAGCTCATCTATACGCTGGTTTTCTCTTATTGCAATAAACTCCATCTCTGCAGTAACTATGCCTTTTCTAGCATAGTGCATCTGTGATACATTGGAGCCGGGTTTTGCCCGAAGGGGTTTTCTAATATGCTTAAATCTGATGCCCTTAATTTTAGAGTCAGTTTCACTTCTTCTGGAAAATTCTGATGTAAAGTTTTCAAGCTCCATAACATCTCCGCGGTCTTTAATCCATTTCATCCTTAGAGGCTCAAGTCCGCGGTGAACATCAATATCTATATCCAGGTCTGTGTATGGTCCGCTTGTGTCGTAAACAGTGATAGAAGTATTCTTTGGAGACTCCCCATTTACAGCAAATGAAGTGTCTGAGTCTTCAAGCTCAATTTCCCGCATGGGAACTTCAATATCGTGAATTTTGCCTTTTACATATATTTTTTTAGATTTTGGGAAAGGGTCCCTGGTAATTGCACTTTTGTCCGGAATCCTTTCAATTTTGGCTCTTGTTCCCATTAGATGAACTCCCTTATATATTAACTTCTGAACCCATAAAGCAAATAAGCAATATAGCGACCACCCATAGTATAAAAGTATTGAGACAAAATCGCAATTATATCTTTATGTTGTGAATGTTAAAGAGTCTAGTAAAATAGATAGAATGTCACTTACTTTATTGGCTATAGAGTCGTCGTGTGATGAAACCTCAGCTGCTGTAGTACAAGACGGCACTAAGGTGCTGTCTAATGTGGTTGCTTCTCAGATTGATATTCACAAGGAATATGGGGGAGTTGTGCCCGAAATAGCGTCAAGAATGCACGTTGAGGTAATAATGCCGGTAGTAGACAAAGCTATAAAAGAGGCCAATATAGAAAAAGAGAATATCGATGCAGTCGCTGTTACACACGGCCCGGGTCTAATAGGAGCATTAATGGTTGGGCTTTCTACTGCTAAGGCTATGGCTTTTGGACTTAATATTCCGCTTATTGGCGTTAATCATCTAGAGGCCCATATGTCTGCCGTACATCTGGAAAACAATGTTGAATTCCCTTTTGTGGGACTCGTAGTTTCCGGAGGGCATACGAGTTTATATCTCGTTAAGAGCTACACAGATTTTGAGCTATTAGGAAAAACAAGGGACGACGCTGCAGGAGAAGCTTTTGATAAGGCTGCTAAAATCATGGATTTACCCTACCCGGGCGGGGTAGAAATAGATAAATTGGCAAAAGAGGGAAATAGGGATGCAATCCCATTCCCTCGACCATTTATGAGCACCCCTACTCTTGATTTCAGCTTTAGCGGTGTTAAAACCTCGGTTCTTTATTATCTCAGAAAACACCCAAACCCGAGTCTGCAAGAATTAAAAGACATATGCGCAAGCTACCAGGAGGCGATTGTAGAAACTCTTGTTAGTAAAACATTGATGGCAGCAAAAGAAAATCATGTGGAAAGTGTTGTAATTGCTGGAGGTGTCGCTTGTAATTCTAGACTAAGGGAGCTTTCTAAAGAAAAGCTGGAGCAGGAAGGCATATCTGTTTATATCCCCTCCCCAAAATACTGCACTGATAATGCCGCCATGATAGGGTCTCTTGGGGGCTTTATGTTTCAAAACGGGACCACGTCAGAATTAAGTCTCACCCCCTTCTCTACCTCTAGGCCCAAATACGGCAGAGGAAGAGGCGGGCAAGCTAAAACAGCTTAACTCGAAAGACTTTAATCTTCGTAATCTACAACAGCCCTATCGGTCCTGATCTCACCAACGAAATCTACAATCTTTACATGCTCCGGGTGATTCTGATAAGCATTTAAACCGTCTTGATCTTCGAACTCAGAGTATAAAACTACGTCAAACGCTGCAGGAGACGGATTGAAGTTAATACCAACCTCAGCAGCTTTTAATGATTCTATTTTGCCTTTTAATGACTCAAGAGCGTCTTTTAATTTGAGCGCATTTTCCTCTTTTGTTGCACCTGCGGCTTCATCTTTTAGTCTCCACATTACTATATGCTTAATCATAAATATCTCCTTTAAAAATTACGCTTTGGAATAATTCTTATCTGTTTGGATAATGTTTTGATTTTTCACGAGTAACAAATAAACTTAATATTATCTTATACCTAAAATCTATACAATTCTTATAAAAGATTATACTTATAGAAAACAAAGAGTATTAAGAAAATCATATTCAAAATTTAGGAGCATATAGAAATTGGCATTAATGGATAACGAGGAAGCCAAAAAAGGGAAGAAGACTTATGACTTAAAACTCATAAGATGGCTGTTCGGATACACGAGACCGTATAGGACAGCTATGTTTCTAGCACTTGTATTTATGATTATTACAGCTGCGCTTGAGCTAACTGTGCCCTATATTGCCAAATTGGCTGTCGATAAATACATCTACCCCTCTTGGAGAATTGCAGAATTAAGCGATAAGGATACGGACAGAAAATTAGTCTTAGATATAAAAGATAAATATTCTAACCTGGTAGTACCCATAAACCAGAACTCGTATTTGATAGATATGTCTGAGATAGACAATGAAGACAGGCACAATCTTGAGAAACTGGGTCTCGTCTCTAAGGAAAGGTACTTGGCAATTAATCAGAGCGGACTGAGCGCTCAGGACTATAAAAAAGTAAACACTATCGTTTCTAATAATAAAAGCATCTTTAAAGAAACCGGCGCTTATGATTATATAAGCTATACATCACTTGGTCAGCTAAGTAGAAGTGAGCTTTTAGTTCTAAGAAGTGATGAAATAAAACAAGTGGTTAGGCTTGCATCCCTACTCTTATTGTGTCTGTTGGGAGTATTCATATTCAGCACTCTTTACACATATATTCTCAATTACTCAGGCCACAAAATCATGCACAGAATGAGGGTCAATGTATTTTCTCATATCTTGAAACTACCACAAACCTTCTTTGACAAGAATCCGGTGGGGAGACTCTCCACAAGGGTAACTAACGACGTAAATGCGATAAATGAAATGTACACATCTGTAATGGTACAGTTTTTTAAAGACATACTCGTAGTAATCGGTGTTTTTGTCGTGATGTATTTTATGAATAAAACGCTCACGGTTTTTGTGTTTATATTGACCTTGCTGATGTTAATTTTTGCAAGTCTTTTCAGAATGAAATTAAAGACGGTTTATAGGGACGTCAGAATTTCAATTGCTAAATTAAACGCTTTCGTTCAAGAGAGCGTAAGGGGTATCATCCTCATAAAGCTCTATAACAAAGAGATAGAGAACTTTCAGAAATTTAAGGGTATTAATAGCGAAAATTACAAAGCTAATATGGATCAGCTTTGGGTCTATGCCACATTTAGACCATTTATAGAGTTTACCAGCGTATTCACAGTCGCGTTTATCCTCTGGTACGGAGGATTAAAGGTGTTAACTTTGGATCTAACTCTGGGAGCATTAATTGCTTATCTATACTATGTGAGATTGTTATTCAGACCGATAATGGAGCTTGCTGAAAAGTACAATATCTTTCAGTCTGCGGCTGCAGCTACAGAGAATCTATATGAACTAGTTAATGCTACCCCTGAAGAAAACTCGGGGAGAAACGAAGGAGAAATTAAGGGAGAGATTGAATTTAAGAATATTTGGTTCTCGTATGACGACAAAGAATGGGTATTGAAAAACATTTCATTTAAATTAAATCCGGGTGAAACAGTAGCCCTAGTTGGATTAACAGGGTCAGGTAAAACTACAATAGTAAATTTAATTCTAAGATTTTACGAAGCTCAAAAAGGCGAGATTTTACTGGACGGAGTTAATATTAGAAATTACAATCCGAACTTTTTAAGAGATAACATATCTGCAGTATTCCAGGACCTGTTTTTATTCGGGAAAAACACATCTGACGGCAATGAGCAGAGCACAAACAACATGCCGTCTATAAGAAATATGAGCCGACTTGCTCAAAGCGATAGAAACTTAATTTCTTCGGGCGAGAAACAGCTGGTATCTATTAGCCAGGCATTTTCAAAAAACGCAAAGTTCATGATTCTAGATGAAGCAACTTCAAACATCGATGCTAATATAGAAAAACGTATTCAAGAAACGATTAGAAAAAATGGGAACGGTACCACAACTTTAATCATCGCTCATAGGTTATCAAATGTGAGGGAAGCTGATAGAATACTGGTAATTCATAAAGGTGAGATCACGGAGTCCGGAAATCATGCTTCACTTCTAGCCCAAAAAGGGATTTACTTTAATCTATATAATCTGCAAAATGAGATTCACCGTTTTTCCACTTTACCAAGTTGATACCGGTATAAACAAAATATGGAATTTTCATCTCTAGAAAACCAAGTCGACAAACTAGTTGAACATTTAAAAAAGCGTGAGAAATTTGCCGATTCTGAATTAAATATAGTAACCTCTCCATACCGTATTTCGCCCCTAGGTGCACACATCGACCATCAAGGCGGACCGGTATTGGGAATGACTATTAATGCCAGGACTCTCTTGGCTTTTATACCAAACTATGAGAGGAAAATTCGCCTCTACAGCATGAACTTTCCAGGAGTTGTGGAATTTGACTTAGACAACGTTAAGACTCCTAGAAGAGATGACTGGAGCAGATACGCTATGGGGGCAGCTAAAGTTATTCAAGAACATATGCCAATTGAGGTTGGATTTACTGGAGCAGTAGCAGGGTCACTTCCTGCAAGCGGCTTAAGCTCTTCAGCTTCAGTGGGTCTTGCATATCTAAAAGCACTTTCTCACTTAAACACAGCCCATCTCTCATCGGAACAATATGTTTCTCTGGATTCAGAAATAGAAAATAAATATCTCAAATTACAAGTCGGCAGTTTAGATCCATCTTCAATTGTCTATGGCAAGAAGAACTGCATTCTTCGCATAGATAGCTTATCGGGGGAAGTTGTTCCGCATGCCAAACCAAATTTTGGACTGGATTTCAAGATTCTAATATTATATTCAGGGCTTACTCGGGAGTTAACTTCGTCGGGATTTAATGAGAGGGTTGAGGCATGCAAAAGAATAGCAGGCCTTCTTGGGCTTATGGGGGGATTAAAATCTCCAAGTGTTTTATCAGACATACCATCTCAGGTTTATGAAGCGCAGAAAAAAAGACTGCCCGAGGATATAAAGAATTGGGCGATTCATTATTTCTCAGAAGTACAACGTGTGGAGGAGGGAATAAAGGCTTGGGATACAGGAAATATTAAGAAATTTGGGGATTTAATGAATGAGTCATCCAGGAGTACTCTTGAAAACTATGACACAGGGAGCCTGGAAATTGATTATCTCTTTAAATTAACAAGCTCAACTGAAGGAGTGTATGGGGCAGCTATTAATGGAGGAGGATATGGAGGCAGTGTTGTAGCTTTTGTTAATCATGATTTTCCCGAAAACTCTGCTTATGAAATAATAAATCAGTACACAAATGAGTATCCTGAATTAAGAGAGCAAGCTGCTGTCTTTTTTGCGGAATCAGACAATGGACTCATACTACTGTAAAATCTTATGGACTCATACTACTGTAAAATCTTATAGTATATTATGTTAGTAACAAACTATTAGGTATCCTAAATATAGGTAAACATATGTCTATTTTTGATCCAATATACCGACAAAATAATTTAGGCGGTCAGATAACTAGGACTTTATTTAGTATAAGCCAAGCAGTTAGAAATATTTTCTGGGATAAGAGTAAGATTGAACACCTCACACCGGTTCAGATAAAGACCCTTCTATTCATCAACTATACTAGAAAAGATGCTATTACGGTTGGTTATGTTGCCAAAAACCTTGCCTGTACTCCAGCTACTGCTAGTGGAATAATAGACTCTTTGGAAAAGAAAAAGCTCATATTAAGAAGCCGAGACTTGGAGGACCGTAGGAAAGTCCACTTGGAATTAACTCGTAGTGGGCTTAGAGAGGTTCACCTCGTTGAAGATATTGGAAAGGAACTTGAAGAAATTGTATCAGAATTTACCAATAGCGAAAAAGCTGTTTTGGAAAAGTTGTTAGTTAGAATAACGGAGAGGCTTATCGAGAAAGGGCTTATTTTTAGCAGCGATATATGTACAGATTGTTGCTATTTTAGTAGAGATAGATTTTTGGGTGAACCAAAACCGCATTATTGTGAGCAGCTTCACACCATCCTAAGCGAGGATGACATTTGCAAAGAATGTCCTCACTATAAAAAACATTGATTTCTTAAAAAAATTTAATATAATTATTTAGGGTTCCTAAATATTAGTTAACCTAAACTATATTGTTCTGAGGACTATCGATATGCCGCTTAAACAATTAGGAGAGGAAATAGCAGCAGAGCAGGACTATAATGAGAATGAGATCAATTTTGATTCTCTCAATGATGAGAATAAGGATGATGAACCTGAATCTGAAAAAACAGAGATAGAAACCGAGAGTATAGACAAAAATTTTAGACTTCTTTTTGCATATTATAAAGAGTTAAACGGGGAACAATTACTAACCAGACGAGACGAAATAGTGCTATCGGCTCAAATGAAGATTTGCAAAGAAAAGGCTAATTTAATAATAAACGGGTTGAACTCAAAACAAAATAAAAACCAATTTAAAAATAAAAGGAATATTGTACATTCTGATGCTAAACTCAGATTAATTCAAAATAGAGCACTGAGAATTAGAGAAAAATTTATTAAATCCAATTTGAGATTTGTAATTGATCTAGCAAATAGGTATCAAACTAGAGGACTACCACTTTCGGATTTGATACAGGAAGGAAACATCGGTCTTATGAAAGCTGTTGAGAAGTTTGATTATACAAAGGGGTTTAAATTCTCAACATATAGTGCATGGTGGATACATCAATCATTGTCTAGAGCGATCATGGAACAAACAAAGGTAATTTCCATACCGGTCTATCTACAGGAACAATCATCTATAGTTTATAAAGCAAAGGCTAAGCTAGAACATAATCGGGATAAACCAGCAGAAAGTGAAGAAATAGCTCGGGAAATTGGTATTTCCAAAGAGATAGTAAATACAATTTTAAGAGGAAGAGATCTGACAGTTCCTTTGGAGATATCAGGGGTAGATGAAGACACTAAGACTTATCTTGATATAGTTCCTGACACAAAAAGCAAGAAAGCTGATTATTATTTAGCTCAAAACTCTATGATGAAAAGAGTTAAGGAATCGCTTAACCAATTAACTGACAGGGAAAGAGATGTACTCAAAATGAGATTTGGTATAGATTATGAAGAACATAAACTGGAACAAATTGCACATAAATATGATCTTAGTAGAGAAAGAATCAGACAAATCGAAACCATAGCACTTAAAAAAATAGCGGATTCGAAAGAAGGGTTGATATTAAAGGAATTCTTGACTTAAGTTTTATAACTCTAATAATAAATTAGAATATTTGAAGCTAATTGGGAGGAATTATTAGTGAGCGATAATATCGAAAGGATTAAGTTAGCAAACAATAAATACGCCGAAGAATTTGGCAACAAATCAGACCTAGAAATACCACCTGCAAGGCGGTTGGCCGTATTAACTTGTATGGACGCGCGTCTGGAACCCATGAAATTCCTTGGATTAGAGCTTGGGGATGCCCATATAATAAGAAACGCTGGCGGCAGGGCAAGTGATGATGCAATACGCTCACTTGTTATCTCAACCACGCTTCTGGGTACCAATGAGTGGCTGGTTATTCACCATTCGGAATGTGGTATGGAAAGATTTACACAAGAAGAAATGGGTAAGCTTTTAAAAGAAAGATTAAATACGATCGAGGGTGAATTCGTAAATTGGCTTTCTATATCAGATAGAATAGAGAGTGTTAAACACGATGCTATGCATATAAGAAATCATCCTCTGGTATCAAAAGAAATAAAAATCTCCGGGTATTTATTCAATACCAAAACCGGGGAACTGCAAGAAGTTATAACGCTTTAAGAAATATTTATTATGAATTGGATGCAGATGTAAACTGAATGGTCTCTGGAAACGGAAACCTTGTGTGCTCCTCTTTCCCGTCGAGTTCTTCTATGCTATCAGCCCCAAACTCTTTAAGCCTATCTATTACTTCAAGCACTACCGTCTCAGGAGTTGATGCGCCTGAGCTGAGTCCAATTACCATGTCGCTTGTAAATAAGTGGCCGTCAAGATTATCGGCACCTTCAATTAGATAAGCCTTCTCCACACCGTTAGCTTTAGCCACTTCAACAAGCCTGTTTGAGTTAGAGCTTTCTGGTGAGCCCATAATAAAAATAAGATCCGCCTCTTTAGTGAGAGCTTTTACAGCATCCTGTCTGTTTTGAGTAGCATAACAAATATCCAGTTTTGAAGGGCTTACGATGTTAGGAAATTTTTCTTTTAGAGCTGCAAGTATATCCCTCGTATCATCTACACTTAGTGTAGTTTGTGTTACATAGGCTATTTTATTAGGATCGAGCACGGTTAGCTTCTGAGCTTCTTTGACAGACTCAATAACTATAACCTTCTCTGGCGCGTGTCCACTTGTGCCTATCACTTCTACATGATTTCTATGTCCGATTAATATGATGGTATAACCGAGATCCGCATAGTGCTTAACTTCATTATGAACTTTTGTTACTAATGGGCAAACCGCATCTACCACTTCAAGATTGTTCTTACCAGCTTCATTCCATACTGCCGGGCTAACACCGTGAGCGCTGAATATTACCTTTGCCCCTTCGTCCTCTATCTCATCAAGATCTTCTACAAACTTGACCCCTTTTTCGATTAAAGATTCAACTACACGTTTATTGTGAACTATGGCGTGGCGAACATATATAGGTGCTCCATAAGTCTCAAGCGCTCTCTCAACTATCTCAATTGCGCGGTCAACTCCAGCACAGAATCCCCTAGGCTTGGCAACTATTACTCGCATTTAAATTCTCCTAATAAATAATAACTTGTTTCCCTTACCATTAGCAAAAACCTTATGATCTTTACTAGCAATTTATACTTAAAACTCCAATACTTCAATTGCATTCCAAACACTAGTTTTGTATGATGTAGTTCTATCACCAAAACGCTTTGTAGTTTAAATTATAAAGAGATGATTGTTAAGATTTTATCAACTATGAAAGGAGAGTCCTGATTTGATGAGACTAAAAGATAAAGTTGCAATAATAACAGGTGGGTCATCAGGAATTGGGCGCGCGATAACGCTGGGCTTTGTGAAAGAAGGTGCAAAGGTTGTAATCGCTGCTCTTCATGACGATAAATGCATAGAAGTAGTACAGGAAGTGAAAGATATGGGTGGAGAGGCCATATACGATACTCTGGATGTAGGGGATGTGGACGCACATGAAAAACTTATTCATAAAGCTCTTGATGAATTCGGGAAAGTAGACATTTTAGTAAACGACGCGGCCTACGCCAGGAGAGAGGACGTTTTAGAGGTTACACCCGACAGCTGGGACAAACAGTTGGATATTAGTCTCAAAGGGCTCTTCTTTTTATCTCAACATTTTTGTAAACATGTAATTGAGCAAAAAACTACCGGTCGCATAATAAATATCGGCTCTGTAGCTGGAGTCATGGATTTTCATCCAATATCTATCGCATATCATGCAGCTAAAGCAGGTGTAATGATAATTACCAAAGTAATGGCTGTTGACATGGCGTCTTACGGGATAACCGTAAACTGTGTAGCTCCCGGATCGATTGTAACACCTATGTCTTCATCATCAGACCCTGATTATGACGAATATATGACAAAAGGGATACCCGAAGGAAGAAGAGGTAGGCCAGAGGACATACTGCCTCCGGCAGTAATGTTTGCTTCAGATGAATCTCAGTATATTACAGGGCAGACAATATTTGTTGAGGGAGGAGCATTATCGGTTTATCTGGGAAGAGATGAGCCCAAGTTTAAAGATTGATTTAATCCGGAGTCAGAATTATGTCAGCCCTATTTTTATGAGACTCTAAGTATGGAAGATAGTGATTATAAAAAATATCTTTCTTTTGAAGCCAGCCATCATGGTCAAGGTGTCTAACAGTTTCATCACGCTCGTGTGCCCTCTCTAAAGCTATTTCCTTGGGCACATCAAGAAACACTCTGAGATCAACAAATTCATCTAAATCCTCATGGCACGATAAAAGACCCTCTAAAATAAGATAATCACAATCCGTAGCATCAACGTGCAATTCATCATCAAATTGTCCGTTAGATAAATTATAAAGACCACTTACAATAAAGTTCTGTTTTCTTTTGACTGACTCAAGAGCTTGTTTTATTTTTTGAAGATCATACCAAGCATGAAGGTCGACATCATGGAGCTCGAGTCTCTTTGGCCATTCGGACCTAGGAACACTTACAAACAAGTCAGTGGAAATTTGCTGAGCTTTGCCGCCTAATTGTTCTTTTAGTAAATTAGCTTCATAGCTTTTCCCGCTACCTATCATTCCTTCAAAGGCAATGACATAGGGATGCTTCTTCTCTTTGTTGATTATAGTTTCGACTAGTTCAGTTAATTTCATTCCGTACCCTGCAAATATTAAAACCGATTTTTTACAGGAAATAAATTCCCGCTAGATAATGTCTTTTTTTACTGATAGCTCAAGCGGTACTGGGTTCGGGACCATAATTTTTAACGGAAAGTAGATCAGCAAACTCTCAAAGTACTTAGAATAGTCCAAGTAACTTTAGAGCAATTATAAAAATTGCTACAATCATAACGTAGCGGATAACTTTCTCGCCGCCTCTTACTGAAATACGCGCAGCCGACCAGCCTCCAACACCGTTTCCCGCGGCGAGAACAAGTCCTAACAACCAGTCTACATTATCCGTCCATATGAAAATAATGAGGGCAGGTATTGTAAATATTAGAGTGATAAAAACCTTGTGCATATTAACGAATACAAGGTTTATCTTGAGTAAGTGATAAAGAGCGGCCATTATTAAAAATCCAACCCCGACCTGAACAAAACCTCCGTAAAATCCGATTGCAAACATAATCGGATATATGAGCCAGGTCTTCTGTCCTTCGGTAGTAGTTACTAAGTTCTTACTCTGTGGTATGAGCATCGAGATGATTACCCCAATCATGATTATGCCAAGAATTATCTCAAACCACCTGTCGGTCATTCTGACTGCAATTAAAGCTCCAAGAATAGCTCCGGGAATAGTAAAGGCCGCAAGCCTTAGGCTCAGATTCAATCCTGTTATTTTTTCTTTACGGAAAGATAGAGTAGCAAAAATGCTCTGAATAAGAATTCCAACCCTGTTTGTACCATTCGCAGTAGCGCCGTCCAGACCGAGAAAAATAAGCGCAGGCAAAGTGAGACTGGAGCCACCTCCGGCCATAATATTAATTACACCGGCTATTACTCCTACTCCAAATAATATTATAAGATCTAAGTATTCAGGCATATGTATTCACTACTTAAATAAAGCAAGTGTTCTAAAAGTTACTATGAAATTAGGATTTAGTATAGATTGTTCATAGAAATTAAAATATATTAGTGGTCGTGAGATAACGTGAGCTTAAATTTTTGAGCAGTATTAACGACCGATGCTAGAGCGATTATTTAACCTAAAAGAACATAATACAGATACTAGAACAGAAATAATAGCTGGTATTACGACTTTTATGACGATGTCGTACATTATTTTTGTTCAGCCTGCTGTGTTAGGCGCTGCCGGGATGGACCCTGGGGCTGTGATGGTTGCAACATGTATTTCTGCAGCTTTGGGGACAGTTCTGATGGGACTGATGACAAACTATCCTATAGCACTCGCGCCGGGAATGGGCGAGAATTTTTATTTCACCTACATAGTAGTACTAACTTTGGGATACAGTTGGCAAATAACCCTAGGTGCCGTGTTTATATCAGGCGTGGCATTTATCCTGCTTTCAACCGTAGGCTTGAGAGAAAAACTTATTACCATCCTGCCAGGGTGTCTTAAAAACAGTATCCCTGTTGGTATAGGGCTATTGATTGCGCTTGTAGGGCTTGAATGGTCCGGGATAGTTGTAGGTCACCCAGTTACATATGTCACACTTGGAGACATAACATCAACACCTACCCTATTATCAATTTTAGGCTTACTAGTTATGGCTATTCTTTTTGCTCTCAGAATTAAGGGGGCAATATTAATTGGATTTCTTGTAACCGCAGTTTCTGGAATGATAATTGGATTAATTGAATTCAAAGGAGTTTTTGCTGCCCCTCCTTCACTTGACGCCACACTTTTTAAACTCGAGATACCAGATGTCTTTGCAAATCCCGAGCTACTTACAGTAATTTTCATCTTTCTATTTCTAGATTTATTCGATACTGTAGGGACATTAATTGGTGTTAGCGAGCCGGCTGGTCTCATGAAAAATGGAAAGCTGCCCAAGGCAAGACAGGCTTTGTTGTCAGATGCGATCTCAACAACTGCAGGAGCGCTTTTGGGAACATCCACAGTTACAGCATATATAGAAAGCACCACAGGAATATCCGCAGGCGGCAAAACTGGATTAACCAGTATTGTTGTCGCTCTCTTATTTATACTGGCGATATTCATAAACCCAATTGTACAAATGATAGGCGCTGGCCACGTTGTAGGAGGAATAACCCTCTACCCTGTCATCGCGCCTGCGTTAATTATCATAGGCGTTATGATGTTCAAAAATATTGTGAACATAGATTGGGAAGATTACACGGAATCAGTACCGGCATTTCTCACATTACTGATGATGCCCCTTGCGTTTAGTATCACAGAAGGGATTTCTTTTGGAGTAATATCATATGTGCTTTTAAAAGTAGTCAGTGGTAAGGGGAGGAAAATCCACTGGCTTCTATACCTAATTGCAGCTCTTTTTATTGCAAGATACATATGGCTCAAATAGAATATAAACCATAACTAAATACATATCACCATACGAGTTATAGAAAAAATGAAAACAGTAACTATTGCATTAATTCAAACCAGAGTTTCAGAAAATATTGAGTCTAATATTGCAAATACTCTAAAGATGATTGAAAGGTCGGCTAATAAAGGCGCTCAGATAATTGCCTTACAAGAACTGTTTCAGACCCCCTATTTTCCGCAGTGGGAGAATATTAACAAAGACGATTACGCAGAGACTCTAAAGGGTTTTACCGTTAGCATGATGAGAGAAGCTGCAAAGAGATTAAGCATAACTCTGATCGTTCCGATTTATGAAAAGAAGAACGGCAAATATTTCAACACCGCTTTAGTTATAAGTAAGAAAGGAAAGCTAATAGGACAGTATCAAAAAACTCATATCCCCTATGACCCTGGATTCTATGAAAAAGAATATTTTGAAGAGGGCAACTCCGGTTATAAAATTTTTAGTGCTGATGGGGTGAAATTCGCGGTTCTAATTTGCTATGATCAATGGTTCCCTGAAGCTGCGCGTATGGCTCGATTAAGTGGGGCAGAGATAATTTTTTACCCGACGGCAATAGGGAATATCCGCGATAGTAACGAAGAAGGTGACTGGCACGATGCCTGGGAAACCGTGCAAAGAGGGCACGCAATCTCAAACAGTCTTTATGTAGCTGCCATTAACCGCATAGGATGTGAAGGGAATATCAATTTTTGGGGGCAGTCTTTTGTCTCAGACCCTTTCGGAAAAATTCTTAAACGCGCTTCTGCTACCAGACAAGAAGCGCTTGTCGTTGAAATCGATTTGGAAAAGAACAACTTCTATGCAGAAGGATGGGGCTTTTTAGATAACCGCAGACCGGATACATACGAAAAAATTGCCTCAAGTATAAAGAAAAAAACTAAATGAAGACTTCAAATAAGAATTACTCGATGCCTGCTGAATGGGAGCAGCACTCCGCTGTATGGCTGGCCTGGCCATATGACGAGGAGACTTTTCCTGACAGAGTCGGCAATGTAGAAAAGACCTTTGCTAAAATGATAAGCGCTCTACAGTCTAGCGAACAGGTCGAACTTGTAGTCTTACATGAAGAGATGAAGAGCAGAGCATCTGATCTTATTAGAAATACTGGCACTGATCCGTTAAAGATAAATTTTCATATCACAGATTATGCAGATGTCTGGCTCAGAGATACGGGACCAATCTTTGTAAAAGACAGCTCTGGCAATATTGCTATTACAAAGTGGATTTTTAACGCATGGGGGAATAAGTTTTCTGAACTCCTTATAGATGGGAAAATTCCTGAGAGAATCAGCGAGTGGAAAGGCCTCCCGTTATTTAGCGCTGATTTAGTGCTCGAAGGAGGAGCAATTGAAGTAAGTGGTGAGGGAGTATGCTTAACAACAGAGCAGTGCCTACTTAATGAAAACAGGAACCCCGGAATAACTAAAGAGGATATTGGAGAATACCTTAAAAAATATTTAGATATTAGCAAAGTAATCTGGCTTAATAAGGGTTTAACTAACGACCATACGGATGGCCATATAGATGAGCTTGCACGTTTTGTCACGCCTAACAAAATAGTTTGTGCGTACGAGGAAAACAAGGACGATGAAAATTACAAAATCCTACAGGAAAATTACAATCGACTAAAGGAAGAAACAGATATTAACGCAGAACCTTTTGAAGTAATCAAGCTTCCAATGCCGCACATGTATTACGATGACGGAAGTAAAGCCCCGGTATCCTACACCAACTTTTATATCGGAAACACAGTAGTACTTGCACCTATTTTCAAAGATAGAAATGACTCTGAAGCTCTTGGTATTCTTGAGGATTGTTTCCCGGGACGAAGGATTGTTGGGATTGATTGCAGCGATATTATATACGGCGGCGGAGCGGTTCACTGCATTACCCAGCAGCAGCCAAAATAAATTTTGACTTCGCTTATTTCAACTATAAAATATCTCAAATTAAACCGCTAGAACTTGAAAAAAAGGAATTCGCGGAAAACAAATTAATTCTATTCTGACATAAGATTTCAACTTTATGGCTATGTGATTTTATAGGTTCAGAAGAATAAAGGAGAATTCCTAAAATGGCTAAGCCGACCAAAAAACAGCTCTTAAAAGATCCTGTAAAACACATTGATATCAAAAAAATCAACGGCAAAGAGATTATTGACGCCTACCGTGATATGTCTTTCTCATCACGAGATACTGCCAGAGCCGCTGATATTTTCAATATGAACCTTAAGGATAAAAACGCTTCGGTATGGATGACCCTTGCAGGATCCACCTCTGCCGGCGGGTGTATGCAGGTCTATGTTGATATGGTTAAAAACAATATGGTTGATGTTATTGTGGCTACCGGAGCTTCCATTGTAGATATGGACTTTTTTGAAGCACTAGGTTTCAAGCACTATAAAGGCACGCCCGACATTGACGACGGATTGCTGAGGTCTCTATATATCGACAGAATATACGATACTTTTATAGATGAGGATCAGCTGCAGAAATGTGATAGCATTATAGCCAAGATCGCCGATTCTCTAGAGCACCGTCCATACTCATCTAGAGAATTCATATATGAGATGGGCAAATGGCTCACTAAGCACGCCAAGAAGAAAGATTCTCTGGTACAAGCGGCTTATGAGAACAATGTGCCGATTTTCTGTCCGGCATTTACAGACTCTTCAGCAGGATTTGGATTAGTTTACCACCAGTGGCACAACCCTGAATCACATGTTTCAATCGATAGCGTCAAGGATTTCCTTGAGCTCACAAAGATCAAAATGGCCTCCAAAGAAAGCGGCCTTTTCATGATTGGAGGCGGCGTACCCAAAAACTTTGCACAAGATACAGTGGTTGCAGCAGAAATTCTAGGAAAAGAAGTGCCTGTACATAAATATGCGGTTCAAATTACCGTGGCTGATGTAAGAGATGGTGCCTGTAGTTCATCTACACTTAAAGAGGCTTCCTCTTGGGGCAAGGTAAGCACAGTGCACGAGCAAATGGTTTATGCAGAAGCAACATCAGTGTTGCCCTTAATTATTGCTAATGCCTATCAAGTCGGTAACTGGAAAAACAGAAAACCTAGGAATTTTGGGAAATTATTTGACTGAGAATGAATTAAGAGTTGTACTCTTAAAGCTCGGGGGCAGCGGCTTTATCCAGATACCATTCTAAAACGCCATTTTCCGGATTAACCATTGAAGCAGGATATGGAAGTGGATTTGCCCCTTTTTCTAGTATTTCCTTAAACACTGGGGCTTTAGCCTCCCCAGCTACAAGAAAGGATACTCTCTTGGCGTTATTAATAACTGGAAAAGTAAGACTAACTCTTTTTTGTCCAGTCTCAGGATGCTCCGCAACCACACAGATCTTTTTCATTTCTTTTAAATTGGAAGCCCCTGGGAAAAGAGATGCGGTATGACCGTCATCGCCCATACCAAGGAAAATCCAGTCAAAACTAGGAAATCCATTTCCACCGGCAGCAACATTTTCTTCAATTACCTTTTCATACCTGAGTGTTTCATTTGTAGGTGGATACTCGCCCAAGACTCTATGAATGTTCGAAGCGGGGATATCGATATGTGAGAGTAGTGCTATATTGGTCATCTTGAAATTACTTTCGTCATTATCGGGCGGAACGCATCTTTCGTCCCCCCAAAAGAAAATCACATTCTCCCAGGGAAGACCTTCTTTATAAGGAGCTTCAGCAAGAATTTCAAAAAATGCTTTGGGAGTATGACCTCCAGAGAGTGCAACTGTTAGAGATCCACCAGATGCAGCTTTTTTGCTGACTGCGTCTTTAAAATCCACTGCCAATTGCGCGGCTAACTCCGCACTGTCTTCAAAGAGATAATATTTCTTTTCCATAATTATAAATACCTATTATAAATGTTCTCTATAACTCGCAGTACTCTCCGTCATTGGATAAATTTTTGCATGGATAGCGCCAATCATCGCCGGGATTATCAAACAGTTTACTAGCTTCAGGCGGCCCCCATGTGCCTGCAGGGTAACCGTACATTTTAATCTTATCGTTACGCTCCCAGGCCTTAAGTATAGGGTCGACAAACTTCCAGCACGCCTCCACTGCATCCGCTCTCGCAAAGTGAGTAGCATCACCCTGTATACAGTCTATTATCAATCGTTCGTAAGCCTCAGGAATGTAGGCATCGGCAAGCTCAGAATAATGAAAATCCATGCCTACTTCTTTTATGTCGAATCCCGCACCCGGCTTTTTCATCCCCAATTTAAGCAAGATTCCCTCATCGGGCTGAATTCTTATAATCAGCTGGTTGGGAGTAGCTTCACATAGCTCGCTCTTTGTAAATAAATGATGAGGAGTTCTTTTAAAATGCACAACGACTTCTGTAACACGCGTCGGGAGATATTTCCCGGTGCGAATGTAAAAAGGCACATCACCCCAGCGCCAGTTGTCTACATATAACTTAAGAGCAACAAATGTCGCTGTACGTGAATCAGGAGCTACATCCTTTTCCTGCCGGTAACCTAGAACTTGTTCCCCGCGAATTTTTGATGCGACGTACTGTCCCTGTACTGCATATTTTGTTACTTCACTTGTTTTTATTGGGCGGAGCGACTCAAAAACCTTTACGCTTTCGTTACGAACATCAGTAGCATTAAAAAATGAGGGAGGCTCAATTGCAATTGTGCCAAGTACCTGAAGCAAATGGTTTTGTATCATATCCCTCATCGCGCCGTAATGGTCATAGTATCCGCCGCGCTGCTCAACGCCGATAGATTCAGATGCTGTTATCTCAATATGACTAACATAATTCCTGTTCCAGAGAGGCTCGAAGATACCGTTTGCAAACCGAAGCGCAAATATATCTTGCACTGTCTCCTTACCAAGATAGTGATCGATTCTATAAATCTGATCCTCATCAAAAATACTTTGAAGGTCTGCATTTAAGGCTTTGGCGGATTTGAGGTCTCTGCCAAAGGGCTTTTCGACAACGATCCTTCTCCAAGAGGAGGTTTTACCCTCTTTTTGAAGACCTTTTTCCCCAAGATTATTGGCAATCGATGTGTATAAGCTCGGCGAAGTCGAAAGATAATAAATATAATTTCCGCCGATCTTGAGCTTATTATCAATCTCAGACAATTTCACTTTGAGATCCTGATAGTGATTAATATCGGTTGCATCAAGGGCCTGATAATAGAGGTGTTTTGAAAAAGCTCCGAGCTGTTTTTGATCGGCCATTTTAAGACTGGCGTAAGTTTTTATATCGCTCACAATTTTCTGCCTAAATGCTTCATCCGAGTAAGGTGATCTACTCGTACCCAGTATCGCAAAGTTCTTCGGAAGCAGGTTCTGACGATATAGAGCATAAATTGCAGGCATTAACTTTCTTTTCGTTAAATCCCCCGAAGCTCCGAAAATAACAATTATACAATTGTTCTCTTGTGCCATTTAAACACCTCTTTTTAGATTCTTAGAAATTAAAACTCTAAACCCTTCTTAATCGTCTGCTTTCTTCTTCACTGCATGGCCGCCAAACTGATTCCTTAAAGCAGCAATTGTTTTCATAGAGAAAGAATCGGAATCTCTGGAGGCTATTCTAGCAAGCAGAGATGCAGTAATAATAGGTGCCGGAACATTTTGTCTCAATGCAGCTTCAACAGTCCAGCGTCCCTCTCCGCTATCCCATACATAAGGATCAAGATCCTCAAGTGTAGGATCAGCTTTAAACACTCTCTCTGCTAGCTCTAATATCCAGGAGCGAATAACACTACCGTACTGCCATACTTTACTGATTGCGCGTAGATCAAGATCAAATTCGGAGCTTTGAAGAATAGCATAACCTTCGGCATAAGCTTGGAGCATTCCGTACTCAATACCGTTGTGTACCATCTTTACATAGTGACCTGAGCCTTCAGGGCCGCAGTACAGGTATCCGTTTTTAGGAGCTAAGGTTTTAAAAATCGGCTCTGCTTTTTCACAGGTTGCTTTATCTCCGCCGTACATCAGGCAGTAGCCCTCTTTTAATCCCCAAACGCCGCCGCTAACGCCGCAGTCTATATATTTAATACCGCTTGATTTAAGTGATTTAGCTCTTTTTTGAGAATCTTGCCACTCAGAATTTCCGCCGTCTATGATTATGTCACCCTTCTTAAGATATTTCTTAAGCTCTTTTATGTTCTGGTCTACCGGCTTACCAGAAGGAACCATGAGCCATACAATCTTAGGCTTAGGCAGTTTTTTAACCATATCTGCAACTGAGCTAGCAGGGATAGCGCCTTTTTTCGCCGCTTCGTCAATAGGACCCTGAGTAAGGTTGTATACAACAACCTCATGTTTATCACGCAACAGACGCTCCGTCATGTTGCCCCCCATCTTTCCAAGACCGATCATTCCAATTTTCATATTGCCCTCCTTAAAATATTATTTGTTTTTTGAAATATAAACCCTAATTTTAATGATAGCCCCAATTTTATATTACCGCACACTCTTTAATAAAGCATCTACATTATCTTTGACTGAACCTTTGGAATTGTAGACGCTAGATCCGGCTATCAATACAGTAGCCCCAGCTTCTACTATCAGCGGCACAGTTTCAATACCGACCCCTCCGTCAACACCGATAGGAACATCAAGGCCTCGTTCCTCAAGCATAGTTTTTAAGGTTCTGATTTTATTAAGCTGGCTGTATATAAACTTTTGCCCGCCGAACCCGGGATTAACACCCATAACCTGAACAAAGTCTGAGAGCTCAAGCACATCCTCTATCATATCCGGCGGGGTGGCGGGGTTTAAAGTAACTCCCGACTTAATTCCCATTTCTCTAATAGACTGTAGAGTACGGTGCAAATGGGGACACGTTTCCTGATGCACTATGATTTGATCGGCTCCAGCCTTCACAAAATCCTCTATATACTTCTCTGGTTCTACTATCATTAAGTGGACGTCCAAGAACATATTGGTTATTGGTCTTATCGCAGCAACCACTCCAGGGCCAAAATTGATATTCGGCACAAATCGCCCATCCATTACATCAATCTGTATTGCAGTTACACCTGCACTCTGGGCTTCAATTACAGCTTCGCCCAGTTTTGTAAAATCCGCTGACAATATTGAGGGTTCTATAGTTATCATAATTCACTCTCGCTTATTAAGAATCGTTTCTTTTTTGATATCTAATACCGTTTGAAGTAGCTACTATAACTTCGCTTGCAGTGCCTAGAAAGAGTCCGAACTCAGCTATGCCTGCTTTCTGTCCTAATTGTTGTGCTAATTCTTCTAAATTAGATATAGGGCCAAAATTTGAATCTAAAATGTAATTGTCTTGATCAGTAGTATAGCTTTGTCCGTTATCTTTTTTTCGAAGAATGGGATCGCCCCCAAGGGATTTTATAAAGTTTGCGACAGGCATCCATGCGAATGGAATTACTTCTATCGGTACGGGGAAGTGCGTTCCAAGCTTAGGGGAAAGCTTACTTTCATCTACTATCATAATATTTCGTTTACTCGACTGTGCCAGCACTTTTTCCCGAAGCAGCGCTCCACCTCCGCCCTTTATTAAATTAAGCTGAGGGTCTACTTCGTCGGCTCCGTCTATAGTTAGATCTAGTTCCTGCTTTTCATCAAAGCTAACAATGGGAATACCAAGATCTCTAGCCCTATTCTCAGTTTGAATTGAGCTGCAGATGCCTACTATATCTTTTAGTCTCCCTTCCTTTAGTCTCTTGCCCAATTCTTCAAGCGCAAATCGAATAGTGCTACCGGTACCAAGACCAAGCACCATACCGGATTCTACGAAGTCGACAGCGCTTACTCCGGCTTCTTTCTTGAGGCGATCCTGAAGACTAACTCCATTGCTAGAAGGTGGGGGGGTCAATTGGCGTTCTCCTTATGTGAATTCAATTCAGAAATAAACTTTCTGGCAGTCTCCAGCAAATTGGTAGGATTATCTACAATACGAAGAATTTCATTAGGGGGCAGTTTATGAACACCGTCTCTAGTAAAGTCTGAAGGCACAGCGATACAGCTTATATTTGCCGCAAGCGCTGCTTTTACGCCTGAAGAAGAGTCTTCAATAACGAGCCCTTCATCATGAGAAATTCTGAGATCTTCTGCTAGCAAATTATATATCTCCGGATCGGGCTTACCGTGTTCTACGTCTTGAATGGTTGATATAACATCAAACTTTGAACGTATATTTAAGACATCTAACACTCTATAAGCTTCTTTACGGTGAGACATAGTTCCAAGTCCTGTAGGATAACCTTCTTTTCGAGCCCACTTCAGAAGTGCCAAGTTATAAGGGCATAAGTGCTCTTCTAGAATTTTTGCATCTGATATCATCTTAAAATATGAATCCAGTCTAATATCACCAAAAGCCTGCCATGGTTTGGCAACATCAAAATCTTTCATCCTCTTTGAAGCTGCGTCCCCAAGATCAAATTTGTTTAAGAGTCCCTTGGCGACCTCTTTTCTGGAAAGACCCACAAAATCCTTAAACCCCTCAACCACATCTTCTTCTTTTAATGAAGGGTTTAGCTCTACCGCGGCTTTTGCATAAGACTTAGCCTTTAAAACTTCTGTCTGCACAAGTGTGCCGTCTAGATCGAATATTAGCGCTTTTATCAATTGTCTGAGTTTTTATAAGCTTTTTGTTAATCTTTCAATATCGCCTACAACATCCTCTCCGAGATGAAAGGTTATCACGTTACGTTTATTATCAAGTAGCGCCTGACGGTCTCCAAGAGCCTGGGCGTTCTTTAATACACCAAAGCTCATAGACGATGCCTTTTTTCCTGCCTCATCAGGTATAGGGGCATCTTCTGGCATTTCTGAAGTGAACTGTATAAACAATCCGTTCCCTGCATCTCCCTTGTGGAGCTGCCCTGTTGAGTGTAGGAACCTAGGTCCAAACCCTGAAGTTGTTGCTAAACGGTATTCATTCTGGATTTTCTTACGCAGTTTCTGCATAGCTTCGTAAGTATCATCATCAGGTTTGACATAAGCCTGCAAAGTTACGTAGCTTCTACCCTTACCTTCATTCTTACCTTTTTTAGCAAGGGACAAGAAATGCTTGAGAGCACCTTCAGCGCTATCAGCTTTGAATTCGGAATAAACAGTGATTCCATCATCTTCGAGTGTAGGTTTTACATAAGGCAACGTTCCCTTTTTCATATATTCTGCAATCATGTTGCGAGCGAGAATTTTGGCTGCTTCAACATTTGGCTGATTAAATGGATGGATTCCTATTATTCTTCCTGCTATAGAGATCGCCATCTCCCATCTGAAGAATTCTCCACCCAGATCGTATATGTCTTTTAGGTTTATTCTAACAACCGGATGGCCGGCGTCTTCAAGGGCTTTTACCTGAGTGTCGTAAGTGTTGTTGTTTGCAAGTCTCAAGTAAACGAAAAGTCTATCGTTTGCATAATTCTCAGGCGGTCCAATCGGCTCACAGTCTACAGGAAGTATTCCCTTTCCTATTTTTCCTGTACTTTCGGCTATAAGCTGTTCTGCCCAGGCACCAAATCCCTGAATAGGGGGTGAAGTAATTAGGGTTACTTTATCGTGTCCTGCTTTTGTAAGCTCTCCCATAATTGCTCCAAGCCACGCGCCTGAATGATCGCCTTCTACTGCACAGTTACAGCTCTCGTTGTTATGGAGCATCTTTATAGAGCGCTCTAAAAGCAGAGGAACATCTACGCCTTGAAATGCTGCCGGTGGTATACCGACAAAAGAAAGCGCGGAATAACGCCCTCCAATGTTGGGGTCATTTAAAAATGTTTTTCTGAATTTAAGATCCTTTGCGATCTTCTCAAGACCGCTACCTGGATCGGTAATAGCGACAAAATGCTTGCCTACTTCTTTTTTACCAACCTGGGCTAATGTCTCGTTGTAGAAGTATTTCATATAAGACAGGGTCTCAGCTGTGCCGCCTGACTTGGTGGAGACAATAAAAAGAGTTTTCTTCATATCGAGACTTCTTCTATAATCTAAAATCATTCCCGGATCAGTGCTGTCTAAAACAGCAACGTCTAAGTATCCGTCCTTGACACCGTAAGTTTCGCGGATAACTTCAACTGCCAGGCTTGAGCCACCCATGCCAAGCAGGAGCGCATTTGTGTAGCCCTCTTCTCTGACCTTATCAACAACAGCATTTATTCCGGGAAGCGCATCAGCCATAACTTCAGGTATATGTAGCCAGCCAAGACGATTGCTAATGTCTGTCGGATTGTCTTCCCAAACTAGATAGTCAAAATTCCAGATTTTCTCGATAATATTGTTCTTACGTATATCTTCAAGCGCCTTATCTACGGCAGCCTGGTGCTTACCCAAGCTTGCCGTATACGGCTTTTTTTCAAGTTGTATCTGCTCCTTCTTATCAGCAATACTTTGCATTAAAGTTTCAAAGGACTCTGCAAACTTTTTAACGCCGTCCTGGAGCAGAAAATCGGTAATGTCGTTTAATTTGATGCCTAATTTTTCAAGTTTCGCCAGTTCGGCATGTGCCTGCTTAAGACCTTTTGTAAGTGTCGTTTTGGGATTTCCGTGGTCGCGGAAATTCTTATATGTAGCAGGAGGAACAGTATTTACAGTGTTCGGCCCTATGAGTTCGTCAACATATAGTGTGTCGGGATAAGCCAGGTTTTTGGTGCTGGTGCTTGCCCAAAGGACTCTTTGTGGTCTAGCCCCTAAATCTGCTAGTTTTTTCCATCTTGGACCTTTAAAAACCCTTTGGTATTCTTCGTAAGTTATCTTAGAATTTGCAATTGCAATCTTGCCCAGCAGATCAGTGTTACCTATTTTTTCAAGCTCAGCGTCCACAACACCATCGACCCTGCTTACGAAAAAGGACGCCACTGAAGCCACTTTATCAACCCTTCGTCCTTTAAATACCGAAGGGCCATCAGCGGCAAGTCTTTCAAGACCTTTAAGATAGGCCTCAGCCACTGCTTTATACTGATCCAAACTGAACATCAGAGTTACATTTACATTAATACCGGAGCCAATAAGCTCTGTAATTGCCGGCAGCCCTGCTGGCGTTGCAGGAACTTTGATCATCACGTTAGGTCTGTCTAATGCGACGAAATATCTTTTAGCATCCTTAATAGTTTGTTTTGTATTGTTTGCTAATGTGGGGCTAACCTCAAGACTGATAAAGCCGTCTCTTCCGTCAGTTTCTTCATATAACGGTCTAAATTCATCAGCCGCCATAGCAATATCTTTTAATACGAGAGCCTCATAAATCTCATCTACTGATTTGTCCTCTTCAACAAGCCCTTTTAAATCTTCATCATAATCGGAACTGCCGGCAATAGCCTTCTCCAAAATAGAGGGATTTGATGTCTCCCCTCTGAGACCTTCATCTATTAAAGCTTTTAGTTCGCCCCTAGTTAAAAAAGAACGTCTAATGTAGTCATACCAAATAGATTGGCCCAGCTCGGTTAGTTCCTTAATTTTAGACATTATGCTCTCCTGTAAATTGTTTTGTCTTTTTTGTAGCTACTGATTATTTCTTTCCGGATTTCTTAGATTTCTTACCGTTCATTTTCAAGATTTCATGAGCTTTATCAACTATATGCTCAACAGTAAATCCAAACTCAGGCCATAAATCACCAATAGGAGCGGATTCTCCAAAAGTGCTGACGCCAATTACCCCGCCTTCATCATGGGTGCCAACATATCTTCGCCATCCAAATGTCGAACCAGCCTCAACCGATACTCTTGCCTTAACGGAAGTAGGCATTACCTCTTCCCAATATTCCTGTCCCTGCCGCTCATAAATCGACCAGCACGGCATACTAACCACACGCGCATTAACCCCTTCTTTTTGTAACTTTTCATAAGCTCCCAGACAAAGCTGAACTTCTGATCCGGTTCCAATTATTAGGATATCCGGCTTGCCTTTGCTGTCAGCTAGAATATAAGCACCTCTTGATGCTCCTTGAGCCGGAGCATACTTTTCACGGTCAAATGTAGGGACATTTTGCCGGGTAAGAATAAGTGCCACAGGATGATCCTTAACCTCCATCACATGCTTCCACAAAACGCTTAATTCATTTGCGTCTGCGGGTCTGATAACATCAAGGTTAGGTATTGCCCTAATAGAAGCCAAATGTTCTATAGGCTGGTGAGTCGGCCCGTCTTCTCCAAGGCCAATACTATCATGTGTAAAAATGTAAATAGCAGGAATTCTCATCAGGCATGATAACCTCAGAGGCGCTCTCATATAATCTGAGAAGACAAAGTAACAGGATGCGTAGGCTCTTAATTTGCTCAGAACCATACCGTTTGTAACAGCAGCCATGGCGTTTTCTCTAATGCCAAAGTGGAAGTTCCTTCCGCTGTATACATTTTTTTCAAAACTGCTTGCGTCATCAAGATAGGTCTTTGTTGAAGGCCCTACATCCCCGGCTCCACCAAGGAGCCATGGAATATCTTTACCCACAGCATTTAGTATCTTGCCGTTAGAGCTTCTGGTAGCCGGTCCTTTTGGGTCAGCCGGAAAAGTTGGTAAGCACTTCTCCCACCCCTCTGGCATTATCCGGTTTTCTATCATTTCAAACTGTTTAGCTAGATCAGGGTACTCAAACGCATATTTTTCAAATTTTTCTTTCCACTCATCTTCGTCATCTTTACCTCTTTTCAACATGCTCTTTCTATAATCTTTAACTTCATCTGGAACATAAAATTTCTTGTCCGGTGGCCATCCATAGTTAATCTTAGTTTTTCTAATCTCATCTTCACCCAAAGGCTCTCCATGAGCCGCTGAAGTGTCCTGTTTATTAGGACTTCCGTAACCTATATGACTATCTACTATTATTAAAGAGGGTTGCTCTTTTTCCTTTTCTGCCCTATCAAGTGCTTCTTGAAGGAGTTCCAAATCGTTGGCATCTCCCACACGCTGTACATGCCAGTTGTAGCCCATAAAACGGGCTGCCACATCTTCACTGAAAGCAAGAGCAGTGTGTCCTTCGATGGTTATGTGATTGTTATCGTAAATCCAGATTAAATTGTCGAGCCCCAAATGGCCCGCAAGGGAAGCGGCTTCACTCGAAATACCCTCCATCATGCAACCATCGCCGCCTATTGAGAAAACACTGTAGTTAATAATCTCATGCCCGGGACGGTTGAAATATGTAGCTAACCATTTCTCCGCAACTGCCATTCCAACTGAAGTTGCATAACCCTGCCCCAAAGGACCCGTGGTGCATTCGATTCCCGGGGCTACACCGTATTCCGGATGCCCGGCGCATTTGCTGTGAAGCTGCCTAAAGGTTTTGATGTCATTTAGTGAGAGGTCGTAACCTGTGATATGTAATAAGCTGTATAAAAGCATTGAAGCATGGCCGGCAGAAAGAACAAAGCGGTCACGATTGGGCCAGTCAGGATTTTGGGGATTAAAGTTCATGAATTTATCCCAAATTGTAAATCCAACAGGGGCCATAGACATCGGGGTTCCGGGGTGGCCGGAATTTGCCTTTTGTACCGCGTCCATTGAGAGTGTTCTGATTGTATTGATAATTAATTGCTCAAGCTTGTCTTTCTTCTTTTGAGGCTTTGATGCCATTTCCGATCTCCTTAGATTTTTTTACCTAAATAAACTCCACAACAACTCGAATAAGTATTAGTTGACAATATTAAACAATATATTAACTCCAATCCAGATAATTAATAGAATTGGCTTGGTTCTTATGGATAGAACTATTTTTAAAACAAAATTTTAAAGTTCAATTGCTAAAGCTGCACCTACAATGCCTGCGTCATTATTCATTTCAGCGGGAACAAGCTTCGCTTTTACCTCTATATATTTAAAGAATTTATCCGGTTTTTTACTAACACCGCCGCCGATAATAAAGAGATCAGGAGATAGTAGTTTTTCCATTGTCTGTAAATATGTATTGACTCTTGTACCCCACTTTTTCCAGCTTAACTCCTTACGCTCTCTCACACTTGCTGCTGCGTGTTTTTCAGCATCCTTCCCTTCAATCTCAATATGGCCAAGCTCAGTGTTGTGAACAAGGTGGCCGTCAACAAAGAGGGCTGTGCCTATTCCCGTCCCAAGAGTTACCATAATAACAACTCCGCCGCCGTGTTTATTGTAATCTTTGCCGGCCCCAAATTTCATCTCTGCAAGACCTGCGCTATCTGCGTCATTTATCACTACAGCCTCGCATGAAGAAATTTTCTTTATTTGATCTGCTAAATTGATACCAATCCATTGTTTGGAAAGATTTGCGGCTGTATGAACTTCTCCTCGTTTTAACACCCCTGGGAAACCACATCCGATTTTCCCTTTCCATTCCCAGTGCTCAATAATTTGACCAATAACCTCTAACATTGCTCTGGGGGTAGGAGGTTGTGGTGTCTCAGCACGAAAACGCTCTTCTATCAACACGCCTTTATTAATATCAACAGGCGCGGCTTTAATTCCAGTACCGCCAATATCAATTCCAAGAACTTTGTTTTGTGATTTTCTTAATATTGCCGCCATTAGAGATTTCCTTTGTCGAAAGCCGTTTGGGTAACTATTGTACACCATCTCAACCCAAGAAATAAAGTG
>SPCL01000261.1 GCA_004525335.1 Thermodesulfobacteriales bacterium | reverse complement strand
CGCAAATATTCCCCCACATACTCTTTAATTGCTCTCTTAACGGCATGAGCCAAAGCTGTGGCATTTTCATAATCCCTGTGCCTTCCCGTTAACTTGCATGACATCTCATCGATCGAATGAACTTTATCTATCGGCAAAACACTACCTACGGCCGAAACTATTAGCTTGTGATATTTAATGTAGATAGTGGGTCTTGATTCAACAATGTTTAAAGTACTACAAAGCCTCTTTGCCACTCCGACCTTGGTACCCGTTTTTATTCCGCATTTCTTAGCCTCGCAACTTGCGGCTATACAGCATGTACTATCAGCCATCACTGGTACTACAACAGTTGGCTTGTCTCTTAATTCAGGCCTAAGCTCCTGCTCTACAGACGCAAAATATGAGTTCATATCGAGAAAAAGCCAATCCAGTTTTTTATTTGAATTATTAGCCATGACTGAAGATTGTTACCTGCTATATTTCGGACGCCGGAACTAAATTAATGTTGCAAGAATGTGCAAACCCTAAGAATAAGTATGGACCCTTTTCAAGTTAATGCCAAGGGGGTTTATTCATAGTCAAATATATAGAAAGATACGGATACAATTGATGGGCTTATAACTCTATTTTTATCAGATCCCCATCAATATGCACTTTATACGTATTTACGCCTTCTTCGGCTGGTGGTTCCAGAGCTTCTCCTGATTTGAGGTCAAACTCTGCCCCGTGCCAAGGACATATTACCTTGCCACCATCAAGTTCTCCTTCACAAAGAGGGCCGCCTACATGAGTGCATTCATTATCAATTGCATAATATTCACCGTCACTGTTAAAGATGGCTAATTCTTTCCCCTCAATCTCAACCATCATCCCTTGACCGAGCTCAAGCTCATCAATTTTAGCGGCTTCAAAAAGATCTCCCATTTTTTGCATCCTCCTTCAAAAAGCTCAATATATAGTGATGTTTACTCATCAAGAAACTCTATAGATTCTTCAAACTCCTCAGCCATGCTAGGGTGTCCGTGGCGGTTCGCAGCTTCGATCCCTTTGGAGTAAGATTCTTTTGCCTTCTCAGTATTCCCCATTCTCATATAGCACTCTGCCATCATGCGATAAACTGCACCTTCATCGTCTTTTAACTTTAGATACTCATTTATTTCAACGATGGAATCCTCGTATAACTCAGACTTGAAAAGCTCGTTTGCAAGACCGTATCTTCCCAAAGGATTATTAGGATCTTTCTGAATAAGTGCTTTTAATTTTTCTATTCTTGAATTACTCATCTTCTAGTCTTTCTCCGTGGATCCTGTAGTTATAAGAATTCTAGCATAAGATCATCTAGCAACAAGATTATTTTCTAAAGTTAAAGACCAAATATTGATTGTTTATATTTATCCTGCATACTCATGTGCGAACCAAATTACAGATAAATTCCTATGTATAAAAAAATTATTGATTTCTTATTCCAAGCGCTTGCTGTAAAACAGTACCTAATATTCACAGGCACTTTTTTCATACTTACAGCTTTAGTAATGCTTATACTAGACGCCCAGATAAGACCTCAGTCTTGCCCTGATATGATCTCCCTTGAGCTAGTCTTTAGCAAATCTGCATTAAACCAAATAATCTCCAATTGTGGAGAGGCCGGCATTCGCTCACACTTAATCATGATATGGGTTGATTATCTCTTTATATTTTCCTATATTGGCTTTTTAGGCAATCTACTAGGCTCACTACTAAAAGGCATAGATTACGATAAAGCTCTCAACTTATTTTCTATTCCCATGATTGCGGGAGTTTTAGATATTATCGAGAATACGCTTTTACTCATTCAACTCCAGAACACAGAAAGCCTAAGCGGACTCTTAATTTTTATAGCTTCAAGCGCTGCCCTAGTTAAGTTTATTTTAATAGGAATAACTATTATTCTGATTTTGTATTATCTCTTTAACAAAAGAAAAAGCCCTGACGCTGCTTAGAGCTATTCTACAAGAAAATCTCTAAGCTAATCCATTTCTTATTGAGAATTTCACAAGATCCACAAGATTATGTATTTCAAGTTTCTTCATTATATTTGCTCTATGCGTATCTACAGTCTTTACACTAATCGTAAGTTCTTTGGCGATACCACTGTTACTTAGACCGTTAATTATTAATTCCAACACCTTCTTTTCTTTACCGCTTAATGCCTTAAATGTCTCTGTTATACTGCTCCCCATTAAGAACGAAGTATAATTAAGTTGGTAAAATGCTTCGTAAAAGGTATAAGGAGAGGGAGCAATGAAACGAAGAAGAGAGGCCTGCTGAGTTTCTAAGTCCGGTTGCAAATATTTCTCCTTCACTCCCATCAGGATTAAAGCGCATTATAGTGGCGCGGCTTTTTTCTTTTTCGATACATACATTACAGGAGTGTACTGCACCCCTTTTGTCAAGCTCGATAGGTAATGTGCAAGGAGATATGGCGGTTTCCCCTAGAAT
>SPCL01000096.1 GCA_004525335.1 Thermodesulfobacteriales bacterium | reverse complement strand
TCAAAGTTTCGAGGAACAAATCAGAATTATTCTGAGATGCAAATTTGGAATTGACCTCGTTGCATAGACCCTCTGAGTAGCTTTCCAGAGCTGTGTGACCATCAAACCCAATACACAATGCAACACCTGGCAAAGATATTTGCAGTAGCATTAGTAAAGCAATAGCCATGCCAGAAAGTGATTGAAAACGGCGCTTGTTAAAATTGCTGCTAATTTTTTTCATTGAGGGTCTTAACTGCAAAATAATATTTTTTAAATTATAGATGACATTTTCTGAAATTCAAATCGTCAATTAAAAAATGGGTTCCATTAATTAAACACTCTGTTTGTCTTTAGCACAAGCCTTCTTGCACTGGTGGGCACTTTACGCTTCCGTAGGAACAAAACACACAACAGTCGCCAGGCTTGGGTTTTAATAGAACCTTACAGTTTGAGCATTCATAAAAGAATTGACATGAATCTGTCGGCATAGTCTCTTTTTTCTCGAACCCGCATTCAGGGCATTTTATAACTGATTCTAATTGCAATATAATCTCCTATTAGCCGGTTGCTAATGAGAATGATCACCGTGATTATGTTCCTGAGGTATTTTCTCAGAGTCTTCTTTCATTGCTTTATAATCTTCTGCAGATAACTCCGGAAGCTTCTGCATTATAGCAACGATCCCCCAAAGCTCCTCATCGCTGTGAGTTGGACCGAAAGCGGGCATCCCCGTCATCTTAATTCCATTTTGAGTTATCCAGAAGAGCTCTGCCGGGGTCATATGTGCAGCCACTTCAGACAAGTCCGGGGGCTCGGGATTAAGACCTTCTCCTATCACAGAGGGAGATATGCCTGGTGCGCCGTGACATCCTACACACATTTGATCGTAATTATTGAAGCCTATATCAATAAAAGATTCATTATCGAGGTTGGGAACGATAATATCCTTAGAACGCGAACGGACTGATTTTTCTTTGGTCGTTTCAAGTACCCACTTTGCAATTCCTGTATCAGGTTTTGTTGCTGCAACATCGTATATGCCAGAATTAATAAACACCAACCCACCCAATACTAAAACAATACCAAGAACTAAAAGTATGATAAGAATTTTCATTTTTCATTCCCCTTGAGATTTCCGTCTTTGTTATTTACTTCTAAATCTCTACCCTTCCATATCGAGTAAACAACTGGAATAATCACAAGTGTTAATATAGTCGAAGTAATAAGTCCTCCGACCATAGGCGCTGCGATCCTTTTCATCATGTCTGCTCCGGTGCCGAGACTCCACATTAAGGGAAGCAGTCCCAGAGTTGTCGACATTACTGTCATCATTTTGGGTCTTACTCTTTGCACTGCTCCTTCAGTAATTGAGCTATGAAGGTCTGTTATATTCTTCATTTTTCCTTCAGCTTTCGATTTCGTATACGCCTCATCGAGATATATGATCATTACAACCCCTGTTTGTGCTGCAAGTCCCGCAAGCGCTATCATCCCAACCCAGACTGCTACGCTTATATCGTAGCCTAAAAGGTATAGCAGCCAAATGCTTCCGACCAAAGAAAAAGGTACTGAAAGAAGGACAATCATGGTCTCTGTTGCTGATTTAAAGTTCATGTAAAGCAAAAGAAAAATTATGAGAAGCGTAACCGGTACTATAGTTGTAAGTTTCTCTTTTACTCTTTGTAAGTATTCATATTGCCCAGCCCATTCCAAAAAATACCCGGGCGGAAGATCTACCTTTTCTCCTATAAGCTCTTTTGCCTCATTTACATACCCCTCAAAGTCTTTTCCCTCTACATCAACAAATACATATCCGACCTTTTGTCCATCTTCGTTTCGTATTTGAGGCGGACCAGTAGTGAAATTAATATCGGCTAGAAGCGAAATAGGAATCTGAGCACCTGTAGAGGTAGGTACCAATATTCTTTCGAGTTCTTCAATATCCATTCTTAACTCTCTCTGATATCTAACATTGATTGAAAACCTTTCCTGGCCCTCTACAGTCTGTGAGATATCTTTTCCACCTATCGCTGTTTCTATGACATCCTCGACATCTCCCACAGTAAGTCCATATCTCGCAGCCTCGGTACGATTAATGTCAAAATCTAAAAAATATCCTCCTGTAACCCTTTCTGCGAATACACTTCGGGTTCCGGGGAGATCCATTAAGATGTCCTCTATTTCAACACCAATATCTTCTAATATTTTTAGATCAGGGCCGAAAACTTTTATCCCGAGATTGCTCCTAAATCCCGTAGTTAACATTTCAGTTCTGGTTTGAATGGGCATCCAGAAGATATTTGCCATCCCCGGAAATTTGAGGGTTTGATTCATCTCTGATACTAGCTTGTCCCATGTCATTCCTTCTCGCCATTCTTCTTTAGGCTTTAAAGTTATCACTGTTTCCACCATACTAAGCGGGGCAGGGTCAGTAGCTGTTTTAGCTCGTCCGATCTTGCCGAACACCCTTTCGACCTCCGGGAACTTCATTAACATCTTATCCTGAATGTTTAGGATTTTGGATGCTTCAGTAATCGACATACCGGGAACCGCCGTAGGCATATAGAGGATACTCCCCTCATTTAGAGGAGGCATGAACTCTGAACCAAGCCTGGAAAAAGGAATTAAAGTTAGAATTAGTATCACTAAAGCAGATAGTATCACAGTTTTTTTAAATCTAAGCGCGAGCGTAACTACCGGGTTATATAGCCATATAAGTCCCCTGCTTATCGGGTTTTTGTCCTCAGCTTTTACCTTACCCTTAATTAACAATACAATAAGTGCAGGTGTAATGGTTATAGCGAGAAGTGCGGAAAATAACAATGAGAAGGTTTTGGTGAAGGCAAGTGGCTTGAAGAGCCTTCCCTCCTGAGCTTCAAGTGTAAATACGGGAAGAAAAGAAACTGTTGTAACCAGAAGGGCATAGAAAATTGGCTTTCCAACTACCTTCATAGCATCCACAACTACTTCTAGTCTTTCTCTCTTTTCTCCTCCCGATTGCCATTTCTCCAGTTCTTTATGGACGTTTTCTACAAGCACAATCGATGCATCAACCATTACACCTATTGCAATTGCTATCCCCCCCAAAGACATGATGTTTGAACTTAGTTTCATGTAATAAATTGGAATAAACGCTATTAATATTGAAAGCGGTATTATTAGTATTGGAATTAGAGCACTCCTGAAATGAAAAAGGAAAACAATTATTACAATGCTTACTATAATCATTTCTGCTAATATTTTTTCTTTTAGGGTTGTAATGGCTCTTTCAATTAGACCTGAGCGGTCGTAAGTAGTTACTATTTCAACTCCTTCGGGCAATGAGGGTTTAATCTCTTCAAGTTTCTGTTTTACTCTCTCTATAACTCCCAAAGCGTTCTCTCCGTACCGCATCACGACAATGCCACCAACGGTTTCTCCTTCCCCGTTCAATTCTGCCAGGCCCCTTCTAATGTTAGGGCCTAATTGGACATTGGCAATATCCCTGACGTAGACCGGGGTCCCCTGTTCATTAGTACCCACTGGTATTGTTTCAATATCTTCTACAGATTGAATATATCCCCTTCCTCTTACGAAATATTCTGTAGTGGCAAACTCTACAATTCTCCCTCCTACATCGTTATTGCTTCTTCGAATAGCATTTATGATTTTGTCTAACGGAATGTTGTAAGCGATTAGTTTGTTGGGGTCTATCTCCACCTGATACTGCTTCTCAAATCCCCCCACGCTTGCCACCTCTGCAACGCCGGGAACCGATTCAAGCCAGTAACGAAGATACCAGTCCTGGAATGTCCTAAGCTCGGCTAAATCATTGTTCCCAGATTCATCTACCAGCGCATATTGGTAGACCCACCCAACCCCTGTTGCGTCAGGGCCTAAAGTTGGTGTGACTCCCTCAGGCAGTTTGCCCGACACTTCGTTCAGATATTCAAGAATCCGGCTTCGTGCCCAATACATATCTGTCCCGTCCTCAAAGATTACATAAACAAACGAGAGGCCAAAGAAAGATTGACCGCGGACAAATTTCACATTAGGAGCCGCGATCATGGTTGTAGTTATTGGATATGTAATCTGATCTTCTACTAAGTCCGGGCTTCTGCCTGACCATTCTGTGAACACTATGACCTGAACGTCTGACAGATCGGGTATTGCATCGAGAGGTGTATTCCTCATGGCCCAAAATCCCCATGCGGCCATGAAAAGTACAAAAATAATTGTTAGAAATTTGTTTTTTGAAGAATACTCAATAATTTTTTCTATCATTTTCTATCTCCATTTAACGAGAATAAGATGTCTCGCAAAAAAGCCTTAGTGATTGTGTAGCTCGAGTTGCTGAGTCTCAGAATCATTGTCCATTTCCTGTTCCAATTGAATCTCTAATTTCTGTGTTGGTTCCTGATCACCTTGTGGTTCATCGCCCCAGGTTGCAACTGCCGCTTGGATTTTGCTTTCAGAATCTATTAGGAAATTAGCTCTGGAAACTACCTGTTCGCCACTTTTTAAACCCCTTAGCACCTCATAATAACCACCTGCCTTTTGACCAAGCTCTACTCTTCTTATCTCAATGTCCCCGTTTCCCTTATCTACAAAAACGACATCCTGTTTGCCAGTTCTCAATACAGCACTGTCAGGTATTGTTAGTTTCTCTCCCATCGGAATATCAAGCGTCACATCCGCATACATTTCAGGCAGGAGTCTTAGATCAGGGTTTGGGAATTCCAGACGGGCTTTTACAGTTCTTGTTTCAGGGTCTATATGTGGCCATATGAAAGTGATTTCTCCCTCAAATACCTCGCCTGGAAAAGAAGCCAATGTCATAGTAGCCTTCTCCCCCAATTTAACGAGTGAGATTTCGTTCTCATAAATATCAATCTGAACCCATGCGGTCGTATGGTCGGCAATTTTATATAGAAGAGTATTGGGCTCTACGTGCATGTTCTCAAATGCATTTTTCTGCGCTACATGACCCTTAACAGGCGAGTAGACAGTTAAGTTTGTTTTAACTTCACCTGTTCTCTCAAGCTCCTTGATTTGACTCGCCGAAACATCCAGAAGCTCAAGCCTCCGTCTGCTTGCTTTAAGAAGTGAGTCAGCACCGCTTGAAATATCCGTGAACTGGCTATCGCTCAAAATGTTTTTTGATTTAAGAGCAAGCAAATACTCTTCTTGGGCTGTAACGAGTTCCGGGCTGTAGATTGAAAATAAAGGCTGACCGATACTAACGTGCTGCCATTTATAATCGACGTATGCTCTATCGATCCACCCACTGAATTTAGTCTGAACGTTGTATATCTTGCTTTCATCCAGCGTTACCATACCTACAGTACGAATTTCCTTATCTAGAGTTCTGACCATCACAGGCTCTGTCTTTACACCAATTAACTGCTGTCTCTGTGGGCTTACTGAAAATGTAGATTTTGCTTCTTCGCCATTGTCTTTCTTTGTAGGAACACCCATTCTGCTATGGTCATGACCCTGCATACCAGTCATGTCTTCTCCATCTTCTGCTCTGTCTTGATCTTCCACTTTTGCTTGTGTGACGGGTTTTGTCTGAGAATTATCTTTTTTCCATACCTCTACCGTATCCATACCGCAGATAGGGCATTGCCCGGGCTCTTTTAATCGTACCGAAGGATGCATTGCACAGGTCCAATAATCTATTTCACCCTTCTCATCGAATACAGGTCTGTATTCGTGTTCATGTTCATCTGTGAAAATTGGGATTTTGTTAATCAAGGGGATGCTTGAGCCATACTTATAAATGGCTAAAGATACTAGTATTAGTAGAAATAATATCCCCAAAATTTTGTGCTTATTTGTTTTTGTCATTGTCATTCTTGTTCTCCCATATTTTCATTATTCTTTATGGCATCTACTGAATCGACTAAATCGTTGGGGATCAACTCTACCCCGGCGATTTCCTCAATTCGTGCCAAAGCCTTCTGATACTCGGTAAGCTGCCCGTAGTATTCAAGCTCAAAGTTAAAAAGAGTGACCAGATTATTCAGGAGTGTTAAGAAATCTATATTGCCTACCTGATAGCCCGAGATTGCAGATTCAAGCGATAGTGTGGATTGAGGAATAATTCCGGTCTGATATAGTTGAACCAGTTTTTCAGCAGTGGTTGCTGTTATGTAATTATCTTTTACCTCAAACAGGAGGTTGTTCTTCGTAGATTCGTAACTCTCTTGTGCTTCTGAAACCTCTAAAGCAGCTTCCCTGACTCCAAACCTTTCTTTTCTCCAGTAGTAGAGCGGAACCCTTAGACCGAGACTAACTTGCCATATATCATCCAGATCGCCGTTTCCCCCGTCCCGGTTAAAATAAGTAGCCCCTAGTATGAAATCGGGCAAGTATTCTTTCTTAGCCAGTTTTAAAGATTCTTCCCTGCTATCAACTATTTCTGAGCTTGATTTAATTAGCGGAGCATACTCAGATGTTGCATCGGTAATTTCAGCAAGTGTAATAGCAAGTTCAGACTTCGTAGTTTCCTCAGGTTCTCCGAGTGGAGAGTCAAGCGGGCGATTCAATATTTTTTTTATTCTAGTCTCTACAATCTCTTTTCTTTTAGCTAACAGTTCCAGTCTTTCGATAAATCCCGATACTTCGACCTGGGCTTTCAAAACGTCTTGCTGTATACCCATTCCTACTTCATATTTTACTTCTGCGATCTTGGTAAATTTCTGAAGCAACTCCTTGTTTCTATTAGTGATCTCTATTGATTTATTAACAAAGAACCAGTCAAAGTAAGCTTCTTTTAAATCGGCGATCACTTTTCTACTTATTGCATCAGAAAGCCATCTCTGTGCGTCAGATTCTTGTTGAGCTATCTCTTCTTTGGAAGAAAGTTTTCCAGGGAATGGTATTTCCTGGCTAACAAAGGCTTGAATATCCGATCTTGGGTCCTCACCTAAGGTTATATCGGAGAAACTGACATTGTTGATTCTTCCCCCAATTATGGGGTTAGGTAAAGAACCTTCTTGAGATGGACGCATGGTAGATGCTTCCCACTTGGCTTTTGAAGCTTTTATTACAGGGTTATTTTCACTGGCTTCCTCGACAAGTGAAGACAATTTTACAGTCTCAGCTTTTGCATTAATTCCAAAAATTAATGTAGCGAATAATATAATTTGGAATATCCTCATATTATTTTTCTCCGTTTCTTAACTACTAATTAAGACCTCACAAAAATGGAGGTTAGATAAATTTCTTAAAAAATTTTACGAAAGAATAGATATATATATAGACCATGATAGCAATAATTCACTATCCTTGATCCATAGGTGCATTAGGGGAGGTAATTTATAGTAAAAAACTAGAAACGGATAAGTATATATCCGGTGGGTCATGAGAACTACTAGTGTTTATTAAATCTATGTTTTTTGAGTTGTTTGAATCGAAATGATCAGGAAAATCCAATAAATATAGAACTGCTAATATGTTTTTGTCTAAATTAACTTCTATTGAGGAATTGGTTAAGCCCTCATAACAACATTCGGAATTTTCTGAATCGGTTGTGCTTGTATTTTGAATTAATACTTGAGATTCACCTGTACTATCAGCAGCACTATGATTTGTCATATCACAATGAGAACCCATAGCTTCAGTCCTTTCAGCTACTGAAGCTGTTGCTGAACATACGCCACTATAACAAAGTGCTATGTTGAAAATTAGAAATAGACTTATAAACTTCATACCACAAATAATAGCAATATAAAATTAGATGTCAACATGCAACTTATGTACTGCACCCCTTTTGTCAAGACCGGTTTAAGTTGGAATTATAGAATAGCAAAACAAACAAAAAAGGGAGCCGAAGCTCCCTTTAAGATTTTTAAATTGTAATATTGTCGTAATATTCTAAGCAGTTACTT
>SPCL01000085.1 GCA_004525335.1 Thermodesulfobacteriales bacterium | reverse complement strand
TTATTAAGCATTAGATAAAATAAATCTGAGATTTTCTGATATTTAATCGGTAGATTATAATTAGTTAATAACGGTATATTATTATATTGCAGAATAAAGCCATGGGGAAAATTTTAGAAATATCAGAATTAGGTCATCCGATTTTGAGACAAAGAGCGTCTGAAGTTGAAAATTTGCGTGACAAAGATGTTCAAAACTTTATTGATGATTTAATCGAAACCTGTATAGACTCAAATGGGGTTGGTATTGCAGCACCGCAGGTATACAAATCAGAGCGTATATTTATCATATCCTCACGGCCTAACGCGCGTTATCCAAATGCCCCGGAGCTTGGCCCGGTTGCAATGATAAACCCTGCCATAACCTCATTCTCTGAAGAAAAAGAAAAGGATTGGGAAGGCTGTTTAAGCATTCCAGGAATTAGAGGTCTTGTTCCTCGTCATAAAACAATCAAGGTTAAATACCAAACAAGAGACGGGGTCCTAGTAGAAAATGAATTCTCTGATTTTATTGCGAGAATCTTTCAACACGAGCTTGATCATCTAAATGGGATAGTATTTTTAGACCGGATTGATTCCAACAAAGAGCTAGTTACAGAAAAAGAATATTACAAAATAATCTCCGAAGGGAATCGACCATGAGACGCTATACTCTTTCTAGAATTTCACTAATGCTATTACTCACATTTATTTTATTCGCTTACTCGTGTAGCCAAAAAAAGAGCGCCTCCATATTTCAAACCTCAACCATTGATGCCCTTATAGTAGGTGTCTATGATGGAGACTTTACTTTCGGAGAATTGAGAGCAAAAGGAGACTTTGGTCTTGGCACATTCAACCACTTGGACGGTGAGATGATCGGTCTTGAGGGGATATTCTATCAAGTGAAATCAGATGGCTCAGTTCATATTGTTCCGGACTCAATGAAAACACCATTTTCTGCCGTTACATTTTTTAAATCCGATAAAGTTGAAACTATAGATAAGCCGCTCAGTTGTAAAGAGTTAAAGGAGCATTTAGTTAGTATTTTCCCAACTAAAAACATATCCTATGGGATAAAAGTGACAGGGGATTTTTCATATATAAAAGTAAGGAGCGTCCCTGAACAAGAGAAACCCTATCCACCGTTAACTCAGGTAGTTAAAGAGGAATCAAAATTCGTATACGAAAATGTGAAGGGAACAATTGTTGGCTTTTGGCTACCGGGCTATTTAAAAAATGTAAATGTGGTCGGGTTTCATTTCCACTTTGTCTCAACCGATCAAAAAGCAGGTGGGCATGTGCTTGAATGTAATCTGGGAAATTCTATAGTTGAAATTGATTATATAAGGGACATTGAGATATCACTCCCTGACACACAAGCTTTTAACAAAGCGGATTTAGAAAATATTGAAAGTGAAGATGTAAAAGACGTGGAGGGGAAAAGGAAATAAAAATTGGAACATTTAAAATAATTTGTGCCCTTTTGATACTATTATTACTAAACACATATCCGGGAGTCTGTCGGGAGAATTCTATTAATATGCCCGAGGGTAAATGGATTGATCTCACTCATGACTTTTCGTCAGAAACCATTTACTGGCCTACAGCAGATGGTTTTAAACTGGAAACCGTTTTTGAGGGCTTTACGGATAAAGGTTATTTCTATGATGCGAACAACTACTCGGCCGCAGAACACGGAGGGACGCATATAGACTCACCTATCCATTTTGCCCAAGGGAAACAAACTGTAGATGAAATTCCGCTTGAGAGATTAATAGGGCCTGCTGTAGTAATAGATGTGTCTCAAAAAGCATTATCCGACCCCGATTATCAGGTCGGGGTAAAAGATTTTACAGACTGGGAATCTAAAAACGGGCAAATAGCTAATGGATCAATTATTCTATTGAATACGGGCTATGCAAGATACTGGCCCGATAGAGTAAAGTATATGGGCACTGACAAAAGAGGTGCTGAAGCAGTAAAGGAACTTCATTTTCCTGGCCTAGATCCTAAAGCAGCTAAATGGTTAGTCGAGAACAGACAAATCAATGCAATAGGACTTGATACCCCAAGCATAGATTATGGACAATCTCAACTTTTTGAAAGCCACAGGATTTTATTTAAAGAAAATATCCCTGCATTCGAAAATGTTGCAAATTTAGATAAACTACCACCAAAAGGAGCGCTGGTTATAGCACTGCCTATGAAAATTAAGGGCGGAAGCGGAGGACCGCTAAGGATTGTTGCCATGTTGCCAGAAGGATAAATTAAGGAGTGATTATGAGTGAAGATAAACCTAGAGGTAAACAAAAAAATGTATCAGAAATTGCTAAAGAGTTAGGCCTCCTAATTCCTGTTTACCTTACTTCCTTTGTTTGGGAAAACTGGGTCACTCCGGATCAAAAGAGCATAGAAGAAGGTGAAGATGAAAAAATCAGGGCAAGCAATCTTATTAATAGCTTCTTGTATTATATGAGAGTTCATCGTCAAACCAGCAAGTCCAACCTCATTTATTTCCCGGTTAATTTCAAGAAAAACGGTGAGGAAGAGAGCGTACAGCTCATGTCTTACCTTGGTCCTCTGCAAGAAGGAGATAACAGGCCCTGCATCACTATAATGACCCCTGAGGAATATGAGTCAGAAACTGCTCATTAAATATTTCTCACTTATCTTATAAAAGCATTTTGCAGAAATTTGGACCCTCTATCTCTAACTTAACGCCAAACAAATCCCCTAAATGATGTATAATAATTTATAAGGTTCTGGCTATGAAACAAAAAGAAATCTACTTCGATAACAACGCCACAACAAGGCCTCTTCCGGAAGTTCGAAAAGAGGTACTTAAAGTAATGGGTCCAGAATTCGGCAACCCTTCAAGCGCTCATTCTACCGGAGAGCGTGCGCTCAAACATATATCTCAAGCTAGAAATCAACTTGCTCAACTAATAGGGTCAGACAGCTCAAAAATAACCTTCACCGGTTCAGGAACCGAAGCGAATAACATGGTCTTTTACTCCCGCACTAGAGATAAAACTGCCGGATGCCAGATACTTACAACAACAGTTGAGCACTCTTCAATACGGAAAATGTGTAATTTCCTCATGTTAAATGGGGTCACGGTAAACAAACTGAAAGTAAATAAAGAAGGTCTAATTAACTTAGATGAATTAAAAAAAGCTATAAATAAAAAGACATCTCTCGTCTCTATACAGTGGGTAAATAATGAAACTGGAGTTATTCAGCCTATATCAGAAATAGGGGAAATTTGTGCTGATGCCGGCGTACCACTTCACACCGATGCGGCTCAGGCAGTGGGCAAGATTGAAATGAATGTTCAGGAAATGCCGATAGAGTTTTTATCACTAACAGGCCATAAATTTCACTCACCTCAAGGCGTTGGGGCTATTTATTGCAAAGATAAATCCTTGCTAGCTCCAATGTTATTCGGAGGATTCCAAGAAGATGGTTTCCGCCCAGGAACAGAAAACGTGCCCGGAATTACTGGTATGGGAAAAGCAGCAGAAATTAGACATCAGAATTTGCCGGAGCTTATTTCTAAGATGAAAGATTTACGAGATAGATTTGAGACCATGCTACTAGATTTCGTGCCCGGCACAAAAGTAAATGGTGATACAAAAAACCGTGTATGTAATACATCTAATATTTTATTTGGTGGAATTGACGGGCGCAGACTGGTAAAGGAGCTTGATCAATACGGCGTAAGGTGCTCTCAGAGCTCGGCCTGTACCAATTTTGAGATTGCCCCGTCCTACGTACTCCTCGCAATGGGACTAACAGAAGAAGAAGCATATTCCAGCATCCGCTTTAGCTTCTCCGTAGAGAATACCTATGAAGAAATCGATAGCGCGATTGAAATAATAAGAAAACTCACCGACAAATTAAAGAACTGACGATCTTCTAAACAATCCTGCCGATTGTTACTTGCTACCGAATTACTAACCATACTTTATATTAAGTTCATGATATTAAGTTCATAAATCCAATGCAACTTTTCCAAAAGAAAACTATCTAATACCAAGATTTAAGAAATATTTTGATATTTATTTGATTTTGTATTATAAAGAGAGTTAGGAGGACTCCTCAATGGCGGCTACAAATTCAAAAAGATCAAAGGCACACAAATCATGGTACAAAGTTTTAGAACACGGCGAGCTTCCAGAAGGAAGAGTAACAACCAGAACATGTAGAAATCTTACGATATGCTTAAGCCGCCACGGCGGTGAATACGGCGCTTTGAATAATAAATGCCCTCATCAGGGAGGCCCTTTAGGTGAAGGCTCTATTGAAAATGGTTTTCTAAGGTGTCCCTGGCATGGATGGGATTTTAACCCCATAACAGGAGAATCCCCCGGAGGATTTGACGACGGGGTGCCAACATATGAAATAGAAGAACGTGACGATGGAATTTATGTTGCACTTGAAGATGAAGGTGATCATAAACAAACTGTCACGGATGTAATGGCAGAGACTATGGTTAACTGGGGAGTCAGGCAAGTATTCGGCATGGTTGGGCATTCTAACCTGGGTCTCGCAGATGCATTAAGAATTCAGGAGGAAGCGGGGAATTTATCATACTACGGAATACGCCATGAAGGCGCCGCCGCATTCGCATGCTCGGCCTATGGGAAACTAACTGGGAGACCTGCGGCATGCCTTGGCATAGCCGGACCAGGCTCTACAAACTTGTTAACAGGCCTCTGGGACGCAAATGTAGACAGAAGCCCGGTTCTTGCACTGAGCGGACAAGTAGACACACAGGTGCTTGGCCCGGGAGCTTTTCAGGAAGTAGATCTGCAGGCTGCATTTGGCAAAGTCGCTCAGTGGTCTCAAACAGTACTTCCCTCAAGTAAACATGCAGAACTTATAAATCTGGCTCTAAAGAGCGCAATTTTAAACCGCGGTGTATCGCCCTTAGTCTTTCCTGATGAAGTGCAAACGCTACCAGCGCCGGAAAAAGCAAAAGCTGGAAGCCCTCAGGGAAGAATCACTCCACTTACTATCAGTCCTCCAAAAGAAACTCTCGACCAAGCTATTAAGCTTCTAAAAAACGCTGAGAGGCCATCTATAATTGTTGGCCATGGGGCGCGTTTTCATATGGATTCAATCACTGAGCTCGCAGAAATGCTCAAGTGTCCCGTATTTACTACGTTCAAAGGTAAAGGACTCATTTCTGACAATCATCCGCTTGGATGCGGTGTTCTCGGGCGAAGCGGAACTCCAATAGCGAGCTGGTTTATGAACGAATCCGACCTGCTTCTAGTGTTTGGGGCAAGCTTTAGTAATCACACCGGAATATCTTCTAAAAAACCGATTATTCATGTGGACTACGATAATATGGCGCTTGCAAAGTTTCATCCTGTAACAGTTCCGGTATGGGGCGAAATAGGTATTACCGCAGACCTAATTAAGAAAAGTTTGAAAGGTAAGGCAAAATCAAAAGACAGAAGAAAAGAGATAGCCAAACGCTGGTTGATATGGAGAGATGAAAAGAAAAGCAGAAGAAAAGACGACAGAGGGAAGGGATTAAATTCAGCCTATATTTTTGAAGAGCTATCTAAGGTAGTTTCCGAAAATGCGATCATTGCAGTTGATGTTGGAAACAATACATATTCTTTTGGTAGATACTTCGAATGCAGAAACCAGGCCTTACTAATGTCAGGGTATCTGGGTTCGATCGGTTTTTCTCTCCCAGCAGCTCTTGGTGCATGGTCTGCAACTCAGGAAGATGACCCAAAATTCAAGGGCAGAAAAGTTGTTTCAGTATCAGGAGACGGCGGATTTGGACAGTACTTAGCGGATGTCACAACAGCAGTAAAATACGGCATGAATATAACTCATGTGCTTCTTCACAATAAGGAGCTCGGGAAAATAAGTAAAGAACAAAAGGCAGGTAACTGGGAAGTTTGGCAGACATCCCTTCACAATCCTAACTTTGCCGATTTTGTAAACTCTTGCGGAGGTCTTGGAATAAGAGTTACAAACAAAAAAGAGTTAGCACCAGCGCTTAGAAAATGTTTGAAAAATAAAACATTTTCATTAGTTGAAATCATGGCCGATGTAGAGTTGATATAATTGATGTAGAGTTAATATAAATTATGACAGATACATTAAAATTTCCGATCCTGAACTACCAAAAAATATATAACACAAAAAAAGCGATAGATTACTATTCAAAGTTTGTTGGAGCAATAAGGGCCAACATGACTCCTGAGCAAAAGAATTACTGGCATATCAGTCTTCATAGTGGCCCACAAGGATTTAGGACTACACCTATACCAAATGATGATGGCAATACTTTTGAGATATCCCTTAACCTAATATCTCACTCGGCCAAAATATCTTCAAGTACTGGAAATGTTAGAAGTATCCCTTTAAAGGACCGATCCATTTCGGCATTCTCAAACGAGCTATTATCTGTACTAGAAACCATGAATATTAAGCCCGACATTGAACTTGAGAAATTTAAAGACAATTCAGAATTGGCATATGACAAGAATATTGCAAGTGATATTTTCAGGTCCTACTCACTAATAGATATCCTGTTTAAGACGTTTAAGGGAACAATCACATATGAAACAAGCCCTGTTCAACTATGGCCTCATCATATGGATATAGCCTTTACTTGCTATCCCGGTCCTGAAAACAAAAAAATTGAACAGATTGGATTTGGTTATTTAACAGGAGATGAAACAGTTCAAGAACCTTATTTCTATGTAACTGCTTACCCTGAAATTGAGGACATTTCTGATATCGTGTTAACAAAGGATGCTTATTGGAACCCTGATGGATGGCAGGGAGTTGTATTAAAATACGGAGACCTTATTAAAACAAATAATCCTAGTGAGACCCTCATGACCCATCTTCAAAATACGTTCGATCAAATTATAGAAAATACAAAATGAAATTCAGAAAAAACGAGATAAGATTCTAGGAGACTATAATGTTTCATTTTGAAGAAATGATCATATCCATATTCACCCCAATAACAGAGATCATAGACCTGGTCGCAATCTTGTTTATTTTATGGGGCTTTATAAAAGCAATGTTCGACTATGCCGCGCTGAGAATAAAAAATAAAAAGCTTAGCAGTACTGATATAAGATCTATAAGATGTTATATGGGTACATATCTCTTACTTGGTTTAGAAATCATGATAGTCGCCGATATTATCAAAACCGTCTTAAATCAAACAAGGGAAGAACTTATTTTTCTAGGCGGTATCGTTGTTATCAGAACGATATTATCTTATTTCCTGAACAAAGAGATAGAAGAAATGGAAAGTGGCTTGTAAATTTTAATAGTTCTATTCAGTTTCTTTACATCCATTTAAACATTGATCGGTGAAATCCTTACACTCATTCATACATTTACTTCTCTTTTCACTTTTGGCTCCGCCTCCAATATAAGCACTGCAATTCACCTCACAATCTTGATTCTTATATTTACAGACCTCTGGACAAGGCTTATCATCTATAGGGTTAGGTTTTAAGGTAGGTTTTGGAGTCGGGCTAACACACCAGTTTTTACAGTTACCAAGGCCGTCACTGCACGCTTGTCGGCACATTGCCTTTTTTTCACTCTTTGCTCCACCACCTGTATATTTTGTGCATTCTTGATTGCAGTCCTTTGCCTTAAACTCACATGAATTTGGGCATGATTTATCGTGATATCGCTCAGGCTTTAGTGAAGGTTTAGGGGTAGGATTCAAACATCTTTCATTGCATTCTTCCTGACCTGTACCACAATCTGCTACACACAGTCTTCTCTCTCGACTCTTAGCCCCTCCCCCTACAATCTGGGAGCAAGACAAATCACAATTCTTTCTGCTCTCTATACATCTGCCCGGACAGGAGTCAGCATTATCTTGTTTGGAATCCTCCGCCGCTTCAGTACTAAAAGCAAAACCCAATAATATTAAAATGATTATATTTGCTACTAACAATTTTCTCATATACAAAATCCCGTTTACTAAATTCGAAGAAATATCTACAAGATTTAACCTACGCTATTCATTTTATAATTCAAATCTTGTTACATCTTACCGCTCGCGTTATAATTTGAACCCATGAGCTTGGAAAAACTTAGGGGTGATGCAAGAGCAATATTTGATGCAGGGCTTAAAGCAGTCGATCCCATTAAGGCCGTCAAAAATCATATTAATCGAAATGGAAACACGCTTAGAGTTCAGGGCCTTGAGTATGACGTCGGGGCTTATGAAAATATATACGTGATTGGAATGGGCAAAGCTGCTGCTTCAATGGCTAAAGCGGTTGAAGATATTCTTGGCGACAAACTAACAGCCGGTATTGTGAATGTGAAATATGGACACACTGTGCCGCTTAACAAGATTAAAATTAATGAGGGTGCGCATCCGGTACCTGATGAAGCCGGGCTTAAAGGTAGTCAAGAAATAATAGAACTGCTTAAAAAGACCAGTGAGAAGGATCTCGTAATTTGCTTAATCTCAGGTGGTGGGTCTGCGCTCCTTCCACTGCCTGCTGGGAATCTCACACTTGAAGATAAGCAGGCTGTTACAAAATCGCTACTAGAATGCGGAGCCGATATTCATGAGATTAATTCAATCCGAAAACGGATCTCAGCAGTTAAAGGCGGCAGACTAGCAGAGCATGTTTATCCATCCACATTAATTTCACTCATTTTATCAGATGTGATAGGCGACGACCTAGATGTAATTGCCTCGGGACCAACTGTCCCTGATACGCATACTTTTCATGACTGCAGAAATATAATCCAAAAGTATAAATTAGATCAACGAGTACCCAAGAGCGTCATTGAATATATTGAGAAGGGTTGTTGCGGGGAAATAGAGGATACTCCA
>SPCL01000012.1 GCA_004525335.1 Thermodesulfobacteriales bacterium | reverse complement strand
GATAAAACAGGTCTCTCAAACGGACGCAACAGTTTTAATTTCAGGAGAGACAGGAACAGGTAAGGAGCTTGTGGCGAGAGCGCTTCATGTTCAGAGCAAAAGAGGCAGCAAACCGTTAATAAAAGTTAACTGCGCCGCCATTTCGCCGGCTCTTATGGAGAGTGAATTTTTTGGGCACGAGAAAGGAGCGTTTACCGGGGCGACTTCAAAACGCGAGGGGCGATTTAGTCTGGCAGACGGGGGGACAATTTTTCTCGATGAAGTGGGAGAGCTTCCACTTGATTTGCAGTCTAAATTACTTCGCGTGCTTCAGGAGGGAGAGTTTGAACCGGTGGGAAGCTCTAAAACTCAAAAAGTTGACGTTCGAGTAATATGCGCCACCAATCGCGACTTGAACGAGTTAACAAAAGAAAGCAAGTTTCGTGAGGACCTGTTTTACAGGTTAAATGTGTTTCCGATTAATGTGCCTCCGCTAAGGGATCGTGTTGACGATATAGCTTTACTAGCGTCCGCATTCGCCGAGAAATGCGCAAAGAGGGTTGGAAGAAATTTAGAACCACTATCTGTAAACCTCATAGAGCGATTAAAGAGCTACAGCTGGCCTGGAAATATAAGGGAGCTGCACAATGTTATAGAGCGCTCATTTATTACCTCATCAGGAGCCGAACTGGAGCTTGACCACTCGCTTGTAGAAATTAATGGCAATAAACCCGGCAATGCTGAACATTCTTCGATAAAGAGTAGAGAAAAACTGCTCACTGAGCAGGACTTCAAAAAGCTTGAGCATGATAATCTAGTAAATGCCCTTGAATCCACAAAGTGGCGGATCTACGGAAAGGATGGTGCGGCTGAGCTTCTTGGAATGAACCCTTCTACGCTGCGCTCACGCATAAAAACTCTCGCAATCAAACGCCATCAATAAGAACATTCCGCCCTTTTTAAATTATGATGTATTATATACTTAGAAACTACCGGAGGGTGTCACATGCTTGAGCTAATAGAAGGATTACCTGAAAACGCTTTGGGGTTTAGCGCCAAGGGAAATGTAAGCGCAAAGGACTACGAGACTGTTTTAATCCCGGCTGTGGAAGAGAAACTCAAGCACCACGATAAAGTGCGTCTGCTATATCATCTTGGAGACGAGTTTGAGAAATTTGAAGTGGGGGCTATGTGGGACGACGCTAAAGTGGGCTTAGCTCATATAACAGAGTGGGAGAAGATCGCGATCGTGACGGATGTGAATTGGATCCAGCAGGCAGGCAAGATATTCGGCTTTGCAATTGAGACTATGTCTGTCCCGGGCGATGTGAAGATATTTCACAACTCCGAGCTTGATGACGCAATTAAATGGATCAGCGAGGAGTGGTAGGTTATATCCTCCCATAGAATCATAGAACTTCTATAAATAATTGAAGAACCCTGTTAGAATTACAGCCCTTATGAGCGACTCAAATAGAATAGAAAATATCAGAGATTTCACACTGGAGCGCAACCTCGACTCAATTGCAATGAAGTTCAATGAAGAGTCTTATACTTACGGCGATCTGGAGCTTCTTTCCCGGCACGCATCAACCTGGCTCACAGCATTGGGACTCAAAGGAGAGCCGGTTGCGTTTATGCTCCCAAATGGTTTTGAAATATTAATCACATACCTAGCATGCTTTAAATCAGGCGCTGTGGCAATGCCGCTAAATAGAAGATACGCTCCGCCTGAGCTTGAGAAGGTACTAATAGATTCAGGCGCAAAATGCCTTATCATCGAACTTGAGAAGTTACATCTCCTAAATGAAATTGATCTTTCAAAAACTTCTGTGGAAAAGGTCTATGTAAATGGAGTTGTGCCCAGAGAGGGATACAGCAACTTTTATACACTCCTTGGCCCGGCAAGTCCTTATGAAGAAACCGAGCGCTCTGCCTCAGACCCGGCTGTTATTCTATATACCTCAGGTTCGACAGGGAATCCCAAAGGGGTCTTGCATTCCTATTCATCGGTAGTGGGGATTATTAACTCTACATCGCTCGCGTTAGATAATGTGAGCAGCGAGGACAGGATATTGGTCATAGACCCTCAGGTTCACATAAGCGGATTTCTTGAGACATTCACAGGTCTTTATTATGGCGCAACGGTTATTGTTCAGGACGGTTTTAAACTTGAGAGCTTTGTACCCGCGCTTGTAAACGAGGGCCCTACTCTCCTGATAACGCACATCAACGTGTACGTGAAGCTCCTAGACTCGGGCACTACAAATAAAAGTACATTTGCGGCATTAAAGGGTCTCTACACGGGGGGCGACTCACTGCCCTCAGCTTTTCAGGAGAAATTCCTGGAGCACTCGGGTTTGATAATCCAGCTCGGCTACGGCATGACCGAGGCCATATGGCTAACCGTCGCAAGAGAAATAGATACCCAGGGCTTGGGAAAAATAGGACGCGTCCTACCGGGAGTGGAGATTAGGATAGTTGATAAAGAGGGAAACAACTTGCCGGATGGTGAAGTTGGAGAAATATGGGTGAAGGGTGATATGGTGACTCCCGGATATTGGGAAAACGAAAAAGCGACTGAGCAGGCGCTTGAAGACGGATGGTTTAAAACAGGTGATTGTGCTTATAAAGACAGCGGGGACACAATTTATTATTCTGGTCGGATAAAGGACATTATTATAAGGAACACTTCTAACATCACGCCCGGCGAAGTCGAGCAGGCGCTTTATAAAAACCCGGATGTGAAAGAAGCTGCCGTGATTGGTGTAGAAGATAAAGAAGAAGGCCACGTGCCTGTTGCGTTTGTGGTTAAAAAAGATGGAGCAAGTATAACAGAGGAAGAACTAAAGAAATTCACAGCTACTCAAATTGCCCTCTACAAAGTACCCGCCAGGATCTATTTCATAGACGGACTCCCACTTACATCAAGCGGCAAAATCGATCATAAAAAACTGTATGATTTACTGCCGGAAGATTAAAATAGTCCTATAAAAGTCTTACTTAACTCATCCAAAATATCAAACCAAGCTAAGACTTTACTTCTTATCCTATTTGTAATAAATTGTGAATATGGCGGTAGGATACCAATACAATCAACATGGAGGACTTAGAAATGCCTGATGAGAACAAATATATAAAAGTGCTTTCTATAGATGGTGGTGGTATTAGGGGCTTAATCCCAGCAATGGTTCTTGCAGAAATTGAGAGGAAGACAGGGGACAAAATAGCTAATATGTTTGATTTAATGACAGGGAACTCCGCAGGAGGAATAGCAACTTTAGGTTTAAATGTAGCGGACCAAAATAGAAAACCTAGATTTTCTGCTGAAAAAATTACTGAATTCTTCACTAAAGATGGCCCTGTGGTGTTCAAAAAGTCGCCATGGAAAAGAGTAACTAGCGGCTTTGGCATACTTGATGAAAAATATGATCATAAGCCGCTGGTCAGAGTACTGAAAAAATACTTGGGTCAAAACATTCTTGAAACGAGTGTTACTAGAAGTCTTATAAGCACATACGATATTTACAACCGCCATCCTCAATTTTTTAAGAGTTGGGACAAAAAGTATAACAAGCACAATATGTGGGAGATTGCCCGAGCCACTTCAGCGGCGCCAACCTATTTTGAGCCTATTAAGCTAGTAGTAAATGAGAAAAAAGCAGTGCTTGTAGACTGAGGAGTATTTATTAACAACCCCGCAGTTTCAGCTTATGCAGAGACAATAAGATTAATTAAAGAAGGTAAGCTGCCCGAAAAACCAATCCTGATTGTTTCTTTGGGAACTGGTGAGCTTACGCGAAAAATTGAATTTGAAGAGGCTAAGGATTGGGGACTTGTAGAATGGGTAAAACCAATACTTGATGTTGTTTTTGACGGAGTAAGTGATGCAGTTGACTACCAACTGGATCTTATCTTAGGAAAAGAAAACTTTTATAGATTTCAGACTAGGCTTGTAGAGGGTTTCGATGATTTTGATGATGCCAGCAATACTAATATAAACACACTAATCCGGCTCGCTGAAGCGTTGATTGCTGAACGACAGGCAGACATAGATAAAATTTGCCAAATTATCAAATAGACTTAACTGCTTTCAACTTTTGATGTATCACCAATTGGTATTATGTTTATAAAGATATTAGGATTTGGCATATTATACTTAAATGCAAATCTTTACGATTTACACTATTCTCCCTAAATTATTTTTGTGAAAAGGTTTGAAATTAGGAGATGTAAACTAGATACATAAATATTTATTATGGATAATGTATCTATGAATGTTTTATGCACTCAATGCAAAAAGGTTTATACAACTAGGCCTTTAGATAAACCATTTTTGATCTTTCTAATTGCTGCTATTACCATAATGATCGTTATGATTTTAGCAGCAGATAACTTCATTATTATTAAGTCTAATCCATACATTCTAATTATTGCTTTACCAATTTTAATAGTTGGGTTTATCCTCGATTTTTATATTAGGAAAGAAGACTGAGACTGCCATGTATGCCATGGCAAGAAAACTCTAATTGCAATTGATACACCTGAAGCAATAGAGATTATTAAAGAGAATAATTTATCAATTCTCAAAGATTCTCAGGAAAACAAACTCCCTTGGCAGACTAGTTAAAAATATCAGATTTTGTGATATTCATACCCAAAAGGTCTTACAATAGTCCTATAATTTCGCCCCACAACTCCCTAAATCACATAAAATATCACAATTTGTGATATTCCCAGCTTTTAATTCAGACATTTACAGTACGATTTCGATCAAGTGAGGAATCGGTCGCTCTTACCTACAAGTAGAATAACAACTTGCTTGTCTCTCTTGGCGAATAGAACCAAAGTAGCGTTTAGAAAATAAATTTCGAAGCGTTAAAAAGGCTTTCCCGATATAACCGAATATTAAAGTACTATCTATTATCCAAAGTTGCCACTTGCCATGGAAGATATTCCAATCAAGCAAAAGGATTAAAGCATTTAGCGTAGAAATTTGTTTTTAGCGTAATTAGTGTTATGTCTGTGATTTTTGCTACTTTTCATCCAGGAAAAGTAGACGGGGAGCCCCCGCTGGCTTACTAAAAAATATCACATTCTGTGATATCCACTACTTTCTTAAATCACACCAGCACCTTACACTACAGTCCTACAAAACCTTTCTAACTTCGCCGCCTAAATAACTTGGGTCATTGATTATTCAACAGCTTATCCACAGCCTGTGGATAACTTTTTCTCAGCACAAACCAATTCGCAGCCGTACGGCGCAAGATCCCCTACTTTTAATAAACTATACTATTGCCCCCCGCCGCACAATGAGCTTTTTATTCGATTTAATCCCTGCATAGTTTATACTTGGTTTATGCAAAAACTCTGCACAAAATGCAACTTCATCGGCAAAGGTAAACACGGCCTATTTTCAGGCAACATCTATTTTGGAATCCTGGAAATAATCGTGGCTGTGATCATTGTTGTAACCGGCGAGCGATTACTGCAATCTTACGCCTATGCCGCCGTTGTGGCTGCAATTGTCGCAATCGCGGGAATCATAAACATCATCGACTCATTCTCTGACGGACGCCTATGCTCTAACTGCGGGAAGGACAAACTCATACCGCTAGACTCGCTCCAGGCAGATGAAATTATCAAAAAAAACAACCTCTCAGTACCCGAAGATATAGAATCCTAATAGTAGTTTCGAGTATCTAAAGAATAAAACTCTTTTTAGCTAATATTCTCATTCAGTCCATGCACTTAGAGAATATATTGTTAAATAAGTTAATATACGGCTGAATGATATGAAACAAGACGTTATCTTTCTTCATACTCCCTTCACATTTATTAATCAAATGAAATTAGCCACTTACCAATCAATCCTAAACAATTTTCTACCTCAGGATGCTGGCATTTTTATGATTAATGATTATCCTAAATAATATGCAAAAGCTCTGCACACAGTGTTTTTACATCGGCGTTGAGGAGTCCAACATCTATGGAGACTTCACTACAGAGTCCATACTCTGGGGCACAGCTTTTTTCTTTGCCTTAGCCGGAGCTTTCGAAACATTCCTGTGGTTCCCGGCCACAATCATATTCTTCATCGCCCTTCTATACAGCATCAGCGGCTATACCTTTAAAGCCTGCGTGTGCTCAAAGTGCCACAGCAACTCCATGATCCCGGTTGATTCAGACAAAGCACGTCAAATAATACATGAACGCGGGCTGGTACCACCAGCTTACATAGTCGAGAAAGATGAACGAACTATCTTGGGAATGGCCTTTAGAACCATATTTTTCATATTAACAGTGGTTCTCGTACTTTTTATGCTCTACGATCATTTCAGCTAGAAAAAAGAAAACACTTCACAAATTACTTTGAATTAGTTACAATATCCGTATTAAAAAGTTTTTAAAGTTCTAAAACCCTGGTCATTCTGTCATTGTTTGGCTGGGGTTTTTTTTGCCCAAATTACCCCTGCTTACCGGATTCCACACTCTCCATCTGATTTCTTATGTTGTCGAGCCCGTTGGGCTTGGAGCCGCGCTTATTTTTCTTATCCTGCGCTTTAATGGCAAAATCACGGAATATCTCATCCGTTGCCACTACTGTGCGAAACGCGCGGAGCTTAATCTGCCCCTCATATTCAAATTTCTCGAGGTTGTTCCATATCTCAGAATGCACGAGAGTGCCGACAGTCATCCCCTGCCCGTAGCGCTGTGACTGGCAAAGCTCCCAGAGCGAGACCCACTCCTGTTGATACAAAGGCAGGTCTCTAATTAGGGACTGGGTTTCTTCAGCTGCCGCTTTTAATACGCGGAGCTCTACTTTATCTTTCTTATCGAACTTTAGCTTGTTTTTCTTGCGAAGCTTCTTCTTATCTGTTAGCTGATTTATCCTTCGGCGGAATATACCAACTCAATCTGTCATTTCGAGCGCAGCGAGAAATCTTTCTTTCCCTCCCACTCTCTATAACCCACCAGCATATATCTTATAGACATATGCTAGCTAGCTATTTTATACAGTATATTCCGTAGAAATACAAACTACATACTCAGGGCACTTCTGACAAGGGGGTTTTTGATTATGGCAAAAATAAAAATATTCAATCAATTATGCTATTGTCCAATAAAGTTGATCTAAAAAATTGTCGATTCCATCATAACTTACAATAGCTATTGTACGTATACTATCCATATATAAAAGATCCGATAGGCTTTGGAAAACCTTCGGTCCGTATTCATTTTTCAAGCTTGGCGAAACTGGAAATTGATAATATAACCATGGTACTTCTTTCAATGTATCTGGATCTGATTTTATTTTACCCGTTACTATGTCTGATTCATTGAGTTTTATATCGCTAACAAATAATTTTGCAGTCGTAAAAATAGCCGGCATCAACTTGATTTCATGAATTTCATCTTGGTTGAACCGTGAGGCATTAGAATAAATTTTGGGCAAGGTATTTACAAACCCATTAAGCCCTCGGATTACTTGTCCTGCAGCTTGTTGTAACGGGCCACGACTAGAAGGACTATTTTCACCATTTTGTGAGTTTTGCTTTTTTACTTCCAGCCCAATTTCATAGGCGTTATCTATAGCTCTTAGTGATGCTCCTACGCTATACATGTTGTGTTCAAAATACTCGAGTTCCGTAATTGGATTTTGAATATTTTTCACATTTGACAAATGGATTCTAACGGATTCAACTACTAGTTGTTTTGTTGACCTCTTTCTAGTTATGTAAGGAGCTTTAACAAAGCACCAATCACTAAATGCAGGATTTACCCTTTTACATTCAGCAATTAAATAAAATTCGAGATCAGTAGGACGAAGAACAAAATCTATTCTCGTATCATTTTGTCCAAGGCTTACTGGCAACTCAGCTACTTCGAATAACCATTTTTGTTGTTTATCAAAAATTTTGCGCAACTATTCAATAACTTCCGAAATTTATTTTTTAGTTCCTCATGCTTCTTCTCATTTTGGTCATTCATAGTGATAAATATTATAATTACATAATCGATTATTTGTAAGCCCTACAAAAGTCTCACCCTCTACCCCTTCTTAAACTTTGCTCTGTTTATAAGATAAACACCTACGAAGACAATCAGGATACCGCCGACTTGAGAAACCGTGATCTTCTCCCTAAACACAATAAACCCTCCAACTATGCCGACGATCGGGATCAAATAAAACGTCATCGAAGAGAAAAACGCCCCGGCCCTATTTAAGAGCCAGTAATAAACCACAAACCCGCTCGCAAAACTAAACACGCCCATAACTATCTCAGCCACTACGTTCGTTTCAGTCATATGAGTCTTAAACGGGTCCTCGACAATAAACGCAATCACCCAGAGAATTACAGTCGCAAAGCCGGTGTAATATGTGCTCGATGCGAGGGGATCGGTGTTGCTTGCAAGCCTGGGCGCTATGATCCCGTTAATAGCAAACACACTGAACCCGGAGATAATTAAGAGAGCGCCGATGAGTATTGAGCTTCCGCCCAGAATGTTATGAATTCCGACCACGAGTACGAGGCCGGCAACTCCAAGTATGAGACCGATCACGCCGAGCACGCTAAATTTCTCAGTCCGTAATATGAATACGGTGATGATGAATGTGACCAGAGGCGAGACTGTAACCATCACTGTGGCAAGCCCGGCTGTGATGTATTCCTGACCGAACCCGACCATTACCCAGAGAAACGAAATGCCCAGAACGGCAAAGACGAGCCAGGCAAACCAATACTTCGCGTGCCCTTTTAAGTCGCGCTTGAGAACGATTGAGATTATTAATAGAGCCAGGAATCCAATGGTGCAGCGCCCGGCTTGTATAACAAGTGGGCCCATCGTCTCCTCGTTTAACTTAATCAGCACAAACGCCGAACCCCACGCAAGCGCTACATAAAAAAGTGCGAGAACATTCTTTAGCAAATTCCCTCTCCTTTCTTAACGCCGTCACCCTGAACCATGTGCCGAACTTGATACGGGATCTATTCAGATTCTGTCTATTAGATGCCTAAGGTCGCAACCCATCGATCAGCATAGCTATAAGGTCGTTGTAAGCCGGGGTGATGCGCTTGAATTCATCCCCCGCCAAGTGGGCCTCGTATGTAAACCCTGCGTCATTTCTTATGGTCATGATAATGAACGTTTTCACCACCGTGCCGTAATCGCTCGAAGACTCCACGTTGGGATTTAGCTTGACGCTGACTAAGTCGGCAATGTGAATCCGCTTTTCTACATCCTTACGTTCCTTCTTCTCCTCATTTACGCCCTTAAACCCGACTACAGCTTCCTTCTCCTCAACTCCAGCTAGAACTAGCTGCTCGCCGCTTCGCTTAATTGTCACATAACTGCCCGGCGCAAACCCAAGCCCTGATACATGCCTAATTCTTACATCCATGATTCAAATTCCTTTTAGTTTAGATTTCTTACCCTACGAGCCTAATATTTATTTTACAGCATTTTTCACAAAATTATCTATAGAATTTATTAGTTTTTTTGCTTTAGTAGTAGTTTTTGCTTTTATCTTTTGCCTTCACCTTTCCTTCCCGACATTCAAAAATAGCGTTAAAAAAATAAATTACGTAGGCGTTAAAAATGATTTGCGGGATGGGGAGGAATTAAATCATTTAGCTGTAGTAATTTATTTTTAGCTAAATTTTTGTCCTGGAGGGTGATTTTTGCTTCTTTTGGTCACTCAAAAGAAGGCAGATAGCATCTGCCGGCAAACTATTTCTTTGAAGCGGCAAAGTTCGTTAGAAATTAAATGCCCGCCGCGTAGGCTTTACTGCTTAGTAGGAGCCGGCACCCCATCCGCATCAGAGACACTCTCTTTCTCATCCACCAAACTCTGCCGAATAAACGCCACTACATCCTCAGGCTTTATCCCAAGAGTGGAGATACTGTGCTCACCATTCTCTACAGAGATAAACACATTGCGAACTCCAACATCTTCAAGCTCATCATGAAGCGCCTTGCTCTGCCCCCAGGGCACTATACAATCGTGCTCCCCGTGAGCTATATAGACAGGCGGGTCGGTCTTATCAACATAAGCTAGTGGATCTGCGGTCCTCACTTTCTTGAGATCACAAGTGTCTATGTTGTATTTTTCATTGGTGGTCTCGGAACAGTCCAGAAGCTCAAGGATTGGGCTTGAGTACTGAGGCTCCTCACACATGCCCGATCTTATGGCGCTGTTTTTTTGAACAACCAGGCTGCTCATGTTGTAAGGGCCGTAAAATAATAGGACAGCTCTAACATCAGTTGATGCTCCCGGGTTCTTATCGCCTCTAAGTTCTTCAGCGTCAGACCCGAAAGCAGCCATTGCCGCAAGGTGCGCCCCTGCTGATTCCCCCACAAGAATTAATTTATCCGGATCAATACCCAGCTTGTTAGAATTTAGCTTTATCCACCTAATTGCAGCGTTCACATCATAGATAATCTGGGGCCACGGGGCTGATTCATCATTAGCAAGCCTGTAATTGATAGAGATAAGATTGTATTTGCCCAGTCCTGCAACTTGATAAGCAAACGAGTCAATAGCTCTTTTATCCCCCGCTATCCAGGCGCCGCCATGAATCCATATCAGCGTAGGTCTTTTGACTTCAGGCTCGCCGTCATACTTATAAAAATCGAGCTTTTGCCGTTCATGCCCATTAGTTACATAATAGTATTCAACCGGGTTAGTTAGGTGAGAATTCGCTATTACATCCTCAACCGCGACTGACTCAAAGCTCTTTTTAGAGCCTTCCATCAGGTCGCAGGAGGAAATAAACATCATTACGGCAAGCAAAGAAATGCCGGCAATTACTCTATTAAAAATTCTGCTTTTCATGTTACTTCATATTAAAATTTTATTAATCCAACCTTATTTAATCTACCTCTATAATATACCCCGAAAATAGCTTTCGTGAGAGAAAAAAACAATTAGAAATCAGATCTTCTATTCCTTAGACAGTTGGCTCAAGAGACAGTCATTTCGAACGGCACAGATTGTGTGCAGGGGAGAAATCTATTAATTCAAACTTAAAGATAAGATCTCTCACATGCACAAAATACGTTTCGTTCGAGATGACGGTGGTTATTTGAAAATGCAGTTACAGAGAAAGATCGTCATTTCGAGCGAACACAATGTGTTCCAGTGAGAAATCTTTCTTTTCTGTCATTCCTTTAGTCCCTTCCTTTTCTAAAGAACGAATTCAAGCTAGCGAGGATTCGGACGTCTTTACCCTTTAGCCGGCTAATGTTAATAGATTGAAGCTCTTAGCTCATTGAAATTTAATAGATAGGGGGGATTTGTCTTTTGCTTTTATCTTTTGCCTTTGCATTAGCTTTTGTTGTTGCCTTTAAGACCCGACATTACAGCATCTGCGTTAAGAAAATTGATTACGATGTCGTTAAAAATCTTATACGGGCTGTGGGAGGAATTATAAGATTTAGACAGAGTAATCAATTTTTAGCTAAAGGCTGTGCAGTCGGACGATTTTTGTTTCTTTTCATCGTTGAAAAGAAAAAAGATAGCATTGGACACTGTCCACTACCAAACTATTTCTCTGAAACTGATGGAGATAAATCCTCCCTATGCTTTATCTTTTGCTTTCGCCTTTCCTTCCCCCTTTCCCAAAGGGGAACAGTTGCAAGCGTGCGCGCAACTGGGCGCTCTCGTTAATAGAGCAAAAGTTCTTAGCCGGCACATAATCCCCCAAAACCAAATTAAGGGGGATTTGTCTTTTCCCCGTCGTTTCGACCATCAGGAGAAATCTATTCATTCAAACTTAAAGTTATTTCTTATTATCTAGAGAGCCTGACTTAAAGTAAATCAAAATTACTTAATGCGCATTCTCTTACAATTTGCTTTCACTATGTTATTTAATAAACACGGCTAGTTACGCATCATCTTTTATGCATAATTTATACAAGTTAAGACTCACTTTAGCTATGTTCATATAGTAAGTTCATAAACAAAATACGCTTCTAGAATATACTTTAAATTACTCAAGCGGCGTATCGTCGCGGTTTGCCCACTCAGCCATAGAGCCGTCGTAGACTTTTACAGAGTTATGCCCTACTAATTCAAGCGCAAAAGCAGCTAATGTCGCCCTTACCGCCGCCTGACAATGGGTTACGATATTCTAGCTCTCGTCAAGCCCCGCTCCCTCGAGTAACGCCTTAATTTCACGGGCGGGCTTAAACTTCCTCACCCCTTCTATGTCCTCTGAGTTCTCTAGCATTTTTTCCCACTCCAGATGCAAAGCGCCCGGCACAGGTCCTATTCTCTTATTCCCGTGGGCGGCGTGGCCGCGGTACTCATCTCCCGATCTTACATCCAGCACCTGCCATGCGGGATCGTCATATTTTTGAAGCAGCTCATCAATTGTAACAAGCACTTCCGGGTGTACCTTGAGATCAACGCGCTTGGTTATCTCCTTAGGTTTTGATGAAGTGAAACTTGCCGGAAATCCCGAAGAGACCCAGTTCTGCCACCCCCCGTCGAGCACCTTTACGTTATTAAACCCGTAGTATTTGAGCACCCACCAGAGCCTCGTTGCAAATATAGATCCCCATTCGTCATAAGCCACCACAGTTGAATCGGCCCCTATGCCGAGATCGCCGAGCAGCTTCTGCAATTCAGATTCCGAAGCTACTAAGACCGTCTCCTCCCCCTCTTGATCCAGAGCCTTTATATAAGAATGTCCCGGCCTGCACAGGGCTCCCGGTATATGCGCTCTCGCATAAGAATAGTACTCCCAGGGAGAGTCCACAATCACAATATCCTCTTTATCTTTATTAGCATCAAGCCACTTGGGGCTTACCAAAATATCAGAATTCGCATAATCCATATTTCCTCCACAAAATTTATGGTATTCCGATTATATCAAAACCCCGCACTTTCCACAATCTATTTGGGAGGAGATAGATACTTATTGAGAAATCAAGAGGAATTTCCAAAAATCAACGAGAAATCCCTCCGTCGCCGTGGTTCTTAAATACATGCCAACCTAACTTTGACAAAACCCGGTTTTAGCATAGTATTTATAGGAAGTTTTGAAGGGTAGTATTTCCCTCCAGCAACTCGGACTTTCCGATAATTGAGTTATTAGGTGAGACAAAGAAGCAAGTATTTCGACGCCTCCTCATTCCAGCTGTCACTGGCAAACAAATACCCATAAGAGATAGAACATTTGTCTTGACAGTGAGATAGACGACAGCCGTCTTTAATTTTACAGTTTAGAAAAGCATTAAATTTTCCAAACCGCCGAAAGCTCCTTTCCTAACCACTCAGGAAGTTGCGACGATCAAAGAGAGAATTTTGCCTGAAAAAGATATCACAATGAGAAAAAAGATAAGTGTACTCCAAGTAGCTACCCTAAACCGGCCGATCAGACATGATTTGGGTTACGGACCTATTGAAACGGTTATTTACAATATAGATAAAGGACTACATAAATTAGGTCACCGTTCCATTGTCGCCTGTTCAGGGGATTCCGATGTTGTCGGAGAACAGTACACGACTATTGGAAAAAGTTTCAGTGAGTACTGGAGCAGTGATACAAACGTTCAGCGTGAAAGTATGCGAATACATCTCTCCCAATCACTTGAAAGAGCAAAAAGGGGTGACATCGACATCATCCACATGCATGACGCGATTATGGTTGAATATATTTTTAAGGGAGTTTTTAAAAGTCCTGTTCCCATTGTGATGACCCTCCATGTGCCTGCCGCGGAAAAAGAAGCATTTGACCGATGGAAGGACTCGTTCATTTCCACTTCCAAAGTATATTTTGTCCCTATCAGTGAATACCAGAGACATCAGCATCATGGATTAGTCAATATGCAGAAGGTCATTCATCACGGCGTTGACGTGGAAGATTATCCGTTCAAAACCAACCCTGGAGAGCAAGACTATTTGTTCACGATCGGAAGAATCACGCAGGATAAAGGGCAGGATAAAGCCATCAAGATTGCGAAAAAAACCGGCTCCCGGCTTATCCTCGCCGGCAATGTCCAAAACAAGGAAAAAGACCGAGCATTTTTCAAGACATTAGAAAAATCATTCGACCTTATTACCGACGCAGGCAAACCCTTCGCCGATAGCGAGTATTATGAAAAGGTCATGAAACCCATTTTGGATTCAGACAAACAGATAATCTATATCGGAGAAGTTGATAGCGCCCAGAAAAGACTGTGGTACCGGCACGCTCAGGCAACACTCTTTCCTATTCAATGGGGAGAGCCCTTCGGACTTGTCCTGATTGAATCTATGGCCTGCGGCACACCGGTGCTTGCCTTAAATAAAGGCTCGGTTCCCGAAATAGTAATTCATGGAAAAACAGGTTTTATCGCAGACACAATCGATGAAATGGTAGAGGCCGTGAAATCAATAAACCTTATCGATCCCAGTGACTGCCGTACTCATATTAAAGATAATTTCTCAATCGCCAGTATGGCCACAAAATATTCCGAGCTCTATCACCAGATTTTGGAGGAAAATACTTAATGCCTAAAGACATCCCAGTAAGCAATGGATCGTTTCTCTTGAACTTCGATTCGGATTATCAGATACGAGATATTTATTTCCCTTTCATCGGACAGGAAAACCATTCAAGCGGACATCCCTTCCAATTCGGGGTATGGGCGGATGGGCGGTATTCGTGGATGGGATCGGAATGGGAAAAAACATTAAGATATCAAGACAATAGTCTTGTGACTGATGTCTTTCTAAAAAATGAGGCCTTAGGCTTGGAGCTACGATGCTCGGATGTGGTGGATTTGGATTTGAACATCTACATCAAAAAAATCGAGGTGACCAACCTTAAAAACGCAGCTCGTCCAGTCCGGCTCTTTTTCAGTCATGATTTTTGTCTTTATGGAAATGACATCGGGGGCACGGCTTATTTTGATCCCCGGACTTGTTCGATCATCCATTACAAATTCAACCGGTATTTTCTGATCAGCTGCTGGGCGCATGACGAATGGGGCGTGAAACATTTTGCCTGCGGAAAAAGAGGGATTTCGAAAAACTTGGAGACCTTTAAAGATACAGAGAACGGTGAGCTTAGCGGGGTGGCCTCCGCATGGGGCTCGCCTCATTCCACAATTGGCATTTGGTTGGAATTACCGCCCAAGGGTACAACAAATGCTTATTATTGGATGGCGGCGGGCATGAACTATCCTGAAGTCGCAAAGCTCAATTTAGAAGTCCACAACATAATGCCGGAGAAACTCCTTAAGCGCTCGTCGAAATACTGGCAAACATGGATACATAAAGATTCGTTGCAGCTCCAAGGCTTGCCTAAGTCCGTCACCGACATTTATAACCGAAGCCTGCTTATACTAAGAACACAAATTGACAACCACGGAGCCATTATTGCCGCCACTGATTCCGATATTATTCGTTTTGGAAAAGATACTTATTCCTATATGTGGGGGCGGGATGGCGCTTTTGTCGCAGCCGCTTTATCAAAGGCTGGTTACTCGCATCCGTGTATGAAATATTTTGATTTTTGCGCCCGTATTTTATCTGACGAAGGGTATTTATTTCAACATTATAATCCTGATGGGTCCCTTGCGAGCAATTGGCATTCTTGGTTAGTCGAAGGTAAAGAAGTCCTCCCCATCCAGGAAGATTCAACCGCTTTAACACTTTGGGCACTATGGATTTATTACCAAAGCATGAAGGACGTGGAATTTATAAGACCTCTATACAGCAAGCTGATAAAAAAAGCTGCTGACTTTTTAGTCAGTTACCGTGACCCTCAAACTCATTTGCCTTTACCTTCCTATGATCTTTGGGAAGAGCGTTACGCACTGCACACCTATACGGTTGCATCTGTGATCGCCGGTCTTAGAGCTGCTGCGAATTTTGCGAAACTCTTTCAGGACACCTCCCTGGCTGAGAAGTATGGCTCCGTGGCCGATGAAATAACGGTGGGAATTGGCAAGCACCTGTACCATAAAGGCCTTAAGCGATTTGCACGTTCGGGCTCCAGAATAGAGGGAGGCTACAAACTTGATGAAGTAATTGATATTAGTTTGTTAAGCCTAGCGACCCTTGGAGTTTTAGATCCCAAGCATCCGCGAATGATTGAAACAGCCCAAGCTGTACGCGAGCAGCTTTGGCTTAAAACTCCTATTGAAGGTTGCGCTAGATACCAGGATGATTTCTATCAGCGTGCGGAAGATAGCCCAAAAGACAGACCCGGAAACCCATGGTTTATTTCAACCCTTTGGCTCGCAGAATACTATATCGATCTCGCGGAGAACAAAGAGGAGCTTCAAGTGGCCCTTCCCTACCTTAAGTGGTGTGTAAAAAATTCGCTTCCTTCAGGGGTGCTGGCCGAGCAAGTACATCCTATAAGCGGCTCACCTCTTTGCGTTTCTCCTCTCACCTGGAGTCATTCCGCTTTTATTTGGACTGTTCTACGGTACTCAGAAAAGGACAAGGCGCTCAAAAAACAGTAGTTATCTTAAAGGTAGTACTCTACCCACTGACAAGCAACCTTTAAGCGCTATATCTGATCCAAGATTCCACTTTAGGAATGACGGCTACAATCCGTTCTAAAAAGACATTCCAGCAAAAATCCTAAGACCGCCTCAGCGCACCAGGGGTTTTATTAAACTGCTTTTTAAACGCACGGTTAAAGGCAGGCTCTGATGTGTAACCTATTTTTCTTGATATAGACCCAAGTGACATATCGGAGTTAGTGAGAAGATCTCTAGCCCTTTGCATGCGCCATTTAGTAAGATAATCCATCGGCGTTGTGCCAACAAATTTCTTAAACCGCTCTGCAAATGATGAGCGCGACATCCCTATTTTTTTGGAGATATTCACAAGCGTCCAGGGCTCCTGCGGCATAGAGTGTATAAGCTTCAAAGCCTTACTGATATCCCGGTCATTAAGCGCAGCAAGGAAACCTTCTTGATCCCCCCGGCTTATTATATAAGAGCGAATAAGCTGTATAAAAAGCACCTCTGCCAATCTTTCTGCCACTACTTCTGCCCCAGGGTTGCCGGAGTCTGTTTCTTGCAAAATAATTTTGGTCGCGTTCTCAAGCCAGCTAAACTGCCGCTGCTCAGTGTCGGATACGAGAATATAATTAGGAATTGTAGTGATCCTGCAATTTGTACAATAAGAGATGTCGATTTTGCGGAAGAGTCGTTGGAATTTTCTAAAGCACAAATCGTCGTGGTCGTAGGTACAACCTTGCTTTCCCAGGCAAATAATCTGCCCCAAGCTGCTCTTTTCCTACTCAATAGCCCTTGGGCTTACAATTCAACCATTGTTTCTCCAAATGGAAACACAGATGACGGGTTTGGATCGTCTGTAGCCATCTCAGACGGTCGTTTTGTTATTGGCGCTTCCAATGACAATACTCCTGTCATTTCCGGGGATCCGCTCGTAGAAGGTTAGGGCTCGGCATTTGTATACAAAAGGGAAGAATTTCCAGTGCTCGAGGCGAAAATCAAAGCGAGTGTACCAAAGGAAGACGCCCAGTTCGGTACTTCTGTTTCAATGATTGACCGACAGGTACTCGTAGGCGCTCCAGGAGCACAGGAAGCGGTCTTGTTCGTCAGGAACAGGAACAGCCCGTGGGCGCAGCAAAGCCTAATTCTTCCCGCAGGCAATCCTACTTATGGAGAATTTGGCGCCTCCGTAGCGCTTGCCGAGAACTTTACAGTTGTCGGAGAACCAGCGGAGACAATAGCTGGATCGGCGGATATATTCGCGTTGCCCGATACTGACGGCGACGGGATCTCTGACGGTGCTGACAACTGCCGGGATATCGCAAACCCGGATCAGAATGACACAGACGGGGATGAGATCGGCGATCTCTGTGATTCCTGTCCTCTGGACGTCGAGAACGACGCAGATCAAGACGGCGTTTGTGAAATGGATGACAACTGCCCGACTATAACAAACTCCGACCAGTCTGACGAAGACATGGATGGTGTGGGTAACGTTTGTGACTTAGACACCGACAACGACGGTGTTGATGATAACGATGACAATTGTCCGTTGGAGTCTAACCCCGGACAAGAGGACTCAGACGGCGATGGGACTGGAGATGTATGTGACACTGATTCTGATGACGACGGCGTATTGGACGGCGGAGATGCGTGTCTCTTAACACCAAGCGGTGAGATTACCAACTTGGAGGGTTGCGCCATATCACAGCTCTGTCCTTGCAATAGTGCCTGGAAGAACCACGGGGCATACGTCAAGTGTGTTACTCAAACTTCCAATGACTTCGTGTCGGAAGGTCTTATTACTGGGCAAGAAAAGGGCGATATCGTCTCCGACGCAGCGCAGTCGGCATGTGGTAAATAGAAAGAAATCACGCTATCAAGTGCTGTTCAATTGAAAGAGCAGCGCTCTGAACAAACAGAAAACTCACAGCATCCTTATCAACTTCCGCAAAAGAACTGTCTACAAAGACTGCCGATAAAACTAAAACCATCGATAGAATTAAAATCCGCATATTACCGCCCTCCTAGATTTTGATTTTAATTATAAGTTAGCACATAATCTTTAAATATTCATCAAAAGATTAGACATATTTTGATATTAAGGGAGATATTTAAAAGACCGTAAGCCGTTACCAGGAGAGCTTCCCAAAAAGTTATAATCAGATAGACTTGTATAAGTTTTACCCTCCAAGCCAAGAGGAGATAGAGATGATATTGTTGACGGGGTTAGGCAGCAATACCGGCCTTAGAGTGGCCAGAAGGCTCCTTAAGTCGGGGAATGACTTTACAGCTTTAGTAAATGATGAACAGAAAGATATAGATCTAAAATCCAAGAAAGTTACTCTTGTAAAAGGTAATCTGAGCAAGCCCGATGCTATCAAAAAAGCTATGGAAGGGATTGAGAGCGCGCTTTTAATCTCCCCCATTACAGAGGGCCAATTCAAATTAGAGAAGAACTTCATTGACGCCGCTAAAAAAGCAGGGGTTAAACACGTGGTGAAATATTCTGCAATCGGGGCTGACTCTGATTCCCCCTGTGCAATCCTGAGAACCCACGGGGAAAGTGAGAACTACCTCAAGAAATCGGGCCTCAGATATACAATAATCAGGCCTAATATTTTTATGCAAGATTTTGTTGAGTTTTACGGCCAGGATATAAGAAAGAAAAAACAGCTCAAGCTCCCTCTAAGAAACGCCAAATGCGGATACATAGACGAAAGAGATGCCGCCCGGTTTATAAAGAAAGTACTAACTTCAAACACTGTCAAGAACAAAACATATACACTCACAGGGCCCGAATCCCTAAGCTGTAAGGAAATCGCAGAGTTGATTTCAGACACCATGGGCAAGAAAATCAGCTATGTGGATATTAAACCTAAAGAGTTCAAGAAAGATTTGATGAACGCGGGTTTTAAGGAACCCGTTGCCGAGGCGTATTCTGATTTGTATAAATATGTAAGAGATGGGATATGTAATCAGATAACCGATGATATTTACAAACTCACCGAAAGACAGCCGCACACTTTTGAAGAGTTCTTAGACGACAACGTGAAATTCTTTTTAGGAAAATAATTGCAATCCGCAAGCTCTGAGCAACCCGGACAATTTCAACTATTCATCAAGCTCTTTTTCAACAGTATGTATTTGCTTCGTATTTTGCTCTGCTTTCACTACTTTGGAATTATGATCATTCAGTATTGACTGCCCTCCGAATATCGAGCCCGGGATCAGAAAGAACACGCCGAATATGTAGCCAAATGCATAACCCCTGTTTCTTTCGGTAAGCTCTCCTAGCCACTCAGCTGAGCGAATGGGAAGCTGATAAAGCCACGGCACGGAGACGAAAAACAGTACTCCCAGGAAATTAAAAAGAAAATGTACAAACGCTATCTGTAGTGCAAATACTTTATTGCCGCTTATTATCGCTGTTGCTGCAAGAAGCGCTGTTATCGTGGTTCCGATATTAGCGCCGAGAGTAAAGGGGAAGATCTGTCTGAGGCTAAGCACACCCGCCCCTGCAAGAGGAATTAACAGACTAGTTGTAGTTGATGAGGACTGCACAATCATCGTTATGACGGTGCCCGCTAGGATTCCTATGAACACACCCTTGCCGAGCGATTTATCCAAAAGCGCTTTGGTGCTGGTCGTCATTATAGATCTTAAAACCTTACTCATATAAATTACTGAAAAGAATACTAGAGCTACGCCAAACACAGTAAAAACTATAGCGTCCATCATACCGGGCATGGATTGAAACAAGCCCTGCAAAAAGACAACTACGGGTTTAATAATCACAGAGAGCACGTTTATATCACTAATAGAAACAGAGCGGCCGTCTAAAAACCAGTGAGCCATCACACCTGCAATTTTCTGTAACGGATGAAAAAAGATCTCGAGAGGCAGAACTATGAAAATAGCATAGAGGTTAAAGAAATCATGCACAGTTGCCGCGCTGAATGAACGGTGAAAAGCCTTTGTTTCCCCAATATTTCCGAGGCTCACAATCGTATTGGTAATAGTCGTGCCCATATTGGCGCCCATTACCATAGGGATTGCAATCTCAACCGGCATACCGCCGGCCACAAGCGCAACAATTACAGAAGTAACCGTGCTTGAGGACTGCACTAGAGCGGTTGCAAGCGTGCCCAGAACAACTCCAACAAGAGGATTGGTGGCAAAGCTGAAAATCATCTCCGCCCCTTCTGTGCCGCCGGAGAACCACTTGAACCCGGCTCCAATAACTCCCACGCCTACCATTAGCAGATAGACTAGCCCTATGACGATTACCCACGTAAGCGGTGAACTTTTTAATTCAGTTTTGGAATTATTCATAAATACTTAGGGCCTTGATGAACAAAATGAGAACATCAATCACAAATTAACCTGCAATACAATTTTAAATCCGATCAATCTTGGCTTTTGATATACTACACCAATAGTTGGCAAAAGAATACGTAAATGTCCTTGATAAATTACTAATAGGCATACATAGTTCATTAGAGGTGAAGAACAATGAGAAGGTTTACAATATTAACCATGACAGTAATAATTGCGTCTGCTTCATATACCTATTATACTGCTCCCCATTAAGGATCTAGTAGAATTAAGCTAGTAAAACGCTTGACTATGTGGGTGCGGTACACCTATTTGTCTCATATCTAGTGAATCTATACATAATATTGACACCATTTACCATTTGGTTGGTTTATTATCAGCAGGTAGCGAAAAGGACCCCGAGCTATCTTGGAAAGTTAATATATTGAGTTTCAAGAATATTTTAGACCTTGGACGTGATTTAAATATAAATAGAATATTTTGGCCAAGTTCTATTGGAGCATTTGGTCCAACCACTCCCCAAGATAATACTCCTCAAAGAACCTCACTGGAACCAACCACGATTTACGGAGTTGGTAAGGTTACTGGGGAATTATTAGCTAATTATTACCACAACAGATGGGGATTGGATGTTAGAGGAATGAGATACCCCGGATTGATAACCCACGCAGTTGAACCAGCAGATGGCACTACTGAATATTCTGAAT
>SPCL01000126.1 GCA_004525335.1 Thermodesulfobacteriales bacterium | reverse complement strand
TTTTGAAGTAATTAACCACACTCAGCTCCTGAGTGACTTGATTGAGCAAGGAAAACTCAAGCCTACAAAAGAGATAAATGAAGATGTAGTCTATCACGATCCATGTTATTTGGGACGTTATAACCGCGTTTTCGATGCTCCACGTAAGGTCTTGAAATCCATCCCCGGCTTAAACCTTATAGAGCTTGATAGGAACCGCGAAAAGAGCTTCTGTTGCGGCGCTGGCGGAGGTAAGATCTGGATGGAGGAAGACGCCCCAAGGGTTAACTGGAACAGGTTTGAAGAGGTGGAGTCTAAGAATCCTGATACTGTTGCAGTAGCCTGCTATTTCTGTGATACCATGTTTGAAGATGCCGCTAAACAAGCCGGTAACGAGAAAATAGAGATTAAAGATATCTCGGTTATCTTAAGAGAATCTGTTGAAATGGACAGCAAACCTAAGGACTGAAATGTCCAATGATCAAAGTGGTTTAGTAAGATAAATTTATGTCTTCCTAGTCAAAATATACCTGTCTTATTATAACTTCTTGAAGTAGCTCCATATATTTTTATTCTAAATCCTATAAATCCAAAGGCGCTTATTGCTCCTTGTAAATATCATTAATAAAGTTAAGCTTTTCTACGAAATGAACGTTTCTGAAAAATATACTTCTCTACTCTTGGATTCGGGAAATGGTTGGCTTGGTAATAACAAAGCAACCCCTTCTTATTTAGCGTTTAAACAACCTGAAATTGTTTTTTCCTCCGTTGGTCACAAAGTGACAATAAAATCTCACAACAGCGCCAATCTGATTAATGCAGATCCACTAGAACTATTAGATGATTATCTCACCAAGGGGTACATTGCTGTGGGGTATATTGGTTATGAATATTCTCGGCACACGATGGAGGGCTTTTGCCCCTCTTGCCATAAGGAAGGCGATAAGTTTCCAGACGTTAACTTCTTGCTTTATGACGCGAAGGACCTCATCGCAGGTGACTACGAAGATGTAGTGTCTCAGTTGCAACTGCCAGTAATGAATGGAAAATCAGTTTCAGATGCATCAATCAAATCAGAGCTTCACGCATGTCCGAATATGTCTACATATCAATATTTGAATATGGTGAGAAAGGGAAAAGCTTATATTGAGCAAGGGGATATCTATCAGGTAAATCTATCACAAAGAATAATAGCTCAATTAAATCTTGATCCCTTGGAATATTTTTTAAAATTCTATACCGTTCAACCTGTGCCATTTGGCAGTTATCTCGATTTTGAGGATTTTCAGCTGCTAAGCGGTTCGATGGAATTGTTTTTACGAAAAAGCGGTAATAAACTAACGACGAATCCAATTAAGGGGACTATAAAGAGGGGAAAAACGGAAGAAATTGATACGATATTGAAGGCTAAATTGATCAGTAGTGAAAAGGAAAGGGCCGAGAACCTTATGATTGTTGATCTGATGAGAAATGATCTGGGAAGGGTTTCTAAGCCTGGATCGGTTAAGGTTAATAAGCTTTTTGAGGTCGAAACTTACTCTACTCTTCACCAAATGGTTTCTGAAGTTGAATCGCAAGTTGATGAAAATATGAAAGTATCTCAGATACTTAGACAAGTATTCCCGCCGGGTTCAGTCACCGGCGCTCCTAAACGGAGGACATTGGAGGTAATTGATGAGCTTGAACCGCATTTTAGAGGTCCTTACTGCGGAACAATAGGTATATTTTACCCAAACGGTGATTTCACACTAAGTGTTGCGATTAGAATAATGACTGTACAATTAGGGAAAGCCACTTTTTTCGTAGGAGGCGGTATTGTGTGGGATTCTGATCCACAGAAAGAGTTTGAGGAGACATTGCTTAAATCACAAGCAATTACAAAAGCTATGGAACTATATAACATCTGAAGTTAAATCACCAATATCATTGTATATTTAATAATTCATTATGAAAGATTATCTATTTATCGATGGCAATAGAATTGAAAATACACTCCCTCTAAGGTCCTTGTTTTATGGTGAGGGTGTCTTTGAGACCTTCAGGTGTAAATCAGGCCTGCCTGTTTTATCAGATAAGCACATGGAGCGCATGGAACGAGGGGTGGATTTGTTAAAAATGCCATTTCCAAATAAGAAATACCTCATAGAACGGATTCGAAATGCAATTTCGGAATCTGAAATTGAAGATGCTTATGTAAAGCTATGTTTACTAAGTGAAGGAGGCTCAGCTTTTTATAAATCAGCTATTAAGTCACAAGTGCTTGTGATTGTTAAAGAATATGTTCAACCCAAGCAATTTGTAAAGCTAAAAGTCAATTCATTTAGAAGGATTTCGGAATCTCCGTTGCTTAAAATTAAGTCGATGAATTACTTAGAGAATGTACTAGCCAGAAGAGAGGCTTTAGACTCAGGTTTTGACGAGGCTCTTTTTGTTAATGAAAAAGGTGAAGTGACAGAATGTAGTGCAAGTAATTTGTTTTGGTTTAAAGACGACACCCTTTTTGCACCATCTGAGGGCTGCGGACTACTTGCCGGTACAACTCGTGACTTAGTTTTCGCGTTGATGCCAAATTGCAATATAAAACTATTAGAGGGTAAATTTTTGTTAAAGGACATTAAACAAGCTGATTTCGTATTTATTACTAATTCGTTGATTGGTTGTATACTTGTTTCGGAAATAGAGGGCAATTTCTATAAAACAGAACATCCTTTGTTTCTAAAAATGCAAAATGCCCTTTTGCAGAAGCTGAAATGGATATAAATTAGCCCTCAGGGATTAATAATTTCAGCTTTTGTTCAGCACCTTTTTAGCATGATTCAAACACTCGTTTTATGCAACTCCCTGGTATTAAACAAAAATTAGAAAAGTGGACAAATTGTGGACAAATTTGGTGGACAAGCGCCTCAAAATGCTTTAACTAGTCGCAATTGTTGAAGAAATAGCCTTAATATTCTCTTAACAATAGTGTGGAATTCTATCCACATTTGTAAATGTTTCACGTGAAACATTTCTGGTCTACTATTTCCCTATGCAGAATTTGCTGAAAATTCTTCCTAGTATGTCTTCCGTGGTCACTTCTCCTGTTATCTCTCCTAGGGAATCTAGCGCAAGTCTAATATCTAATGCTAGAAACTCAGGTGATTCGCCGGTCAGGATTGCTTGTAGAAAGGATTTGAGGCTTAGAGTGCACCTTTCGAGAGCGAGCTTATGTCTTAGTTCGCTAAGTGTGATTTCGTTGCTTTCTGAGAGGTTCTTGGTTTGTATGAGCAGTTCTCGGATTTTGTCCTTCAGTTCTTCTATTCCTGTGCCGAGTTTTGCAGAAGTTCTTATAATCCTGTTTTTGTGTATATGTGCGGTTAGGTCGTTTTCCATTATTTTCGAATGAATATCTGCTTTGTTGAGGGCTATTACTGCCTTAGAGTTCTTTATTCTTTCTAAAACTTCTAAGTCGTCATTGTCTAAATCGTTGCTGGAATCTATTACTGCAATGATCAATTCTGCTTCTAAAGCCTTTTTCTTTGCTAATTCTACTCCAAGGCCCTCGATTTCATCTGTAGTGGCCCTTATTCCGGCAGTATCGGTCAATTTGAGAGCTATCCCTCTTATCTCTATGCTTTCCTCAATGAAGTCCCTGGTTGTACCAGGTTGTGGGCTTACAATGGCCCTCTCTTTCCTAATAAGCTGGTTTAGAAGACTCGATTTGCCCACGTTGGGTTTCCCTAGGATGGTTGTAGCAATGCCATATTTGATTATTCTTCCTTCTTCGTAAGTTTTTAGTAGTATCCCTATTTTTTCAATTAGCTCATTTGTGTTGTCTATTAGCCTATCTTTTGTAATGTGGTCAATATCTTCTTCGGGAAAGTCTACTTGGGCCTCTATTTCTGCTAAAATATCAGCTAAACGGTCTTTATATTGACCAATTCTCTCCGAAAGAGCCCCTTCGAGTTGTAATTCTGCCTGTTTTAGGCCTTCTTCGGTCTGAGCGTTTACTATATCTGTGACTGCTTCTGCCTGCGCAAGGTCCATTTTGCCATTTAAGTAGGCTCTCAATGTGAATTCTCCCGGGTTTGCGGGTCTGGCGCCAGATTTGAATAAAATTTCTAATATCTTCTTAGGAACCAAATGCCCGCCATGAGAGTGGATCTCTGCCATATTCTCCCCTGTGTAGGAATTGGGTGATTTCATTTGAACACAAAGTACTTCGTCTACTCTTTTGTCAGATTCAGGATCTAGAATATGCCCGTGGTACATATGGTGCGATTCCATTTCTGCTGGTCGAGGATTCTTTCTGTCTCTAGAAAATATATCTTTTATAATATCAAGAGTTCTTTCGCCACTGATTCTTATAACGGCTATTCCGCCGTCTCCTTGAGCGGTAGCGATAGCTGCTATAGTATCATCGTCGTATTGTCTAGTTTTTTTCATGTGCGCTTTGTGAAATTATAAGAATAAAGGAATTATTATAAAGAATTTTGAGTAAGTTTCTAATTTGCAACAATATCTGGGATTGGTTTTTTTAGATTTATATGTCTTAATGAGGGAAAGGGGGACCTTTAACCCCCCTATATCATTGGTTATTGTTGGCAATCACAAAGACTGGAAGTGTGTGTGACTGGGAATAATTACTTATCCTTCGACCCTGGCTTTTTCTTTCTCGTTAAGCTCGGCAATCGTTTCCATAGCGAAACTAGTATGTGCATAAGATGCTGCTGCAGACATAACCATCGCTACATTTATAGCTTCAGCCATCTGCTCCTTAGAGTATCCGGCGCTCCTCGCATCTTTAACGCAGCCTCTAATACAGTATGGACATTTGGTCATATGTGCACATGCAAGTCCTACTAGACCGCGCTTAAAATCCTTTTTTAGTGCTCCATCAGCAAAGACTTCCTTTGTGTATTTCTTAAATGCCGTAGAATTGTCTCCACTGCACTCATGGAACTCATTTATTTCTTTAAGAACATTTTTCTTGAAAAAATGCCCGTCGGTTAAAGGAATATCGTTATCAAGCGCATCATGAGCCTCAAAAGCAATACTTGAGAACGCGAATGGGGCGCCCATAGCAAAACGCATTGCCACGTAGATTGATTCTACAATTTGCTCATCAGTAGCTCCACTGTTCTTTGCGCTCCTTACCCTTGATCTTATACTATCTGGATCGCCGGTAATATGTGCTCCCGCTACAGCGATGAGCTCCTTTTCCGCCTTGCTGAGTGCGCCGTCCTTAAATACTCCGTCATGATAGGTTCTCCACACCTGATGCAGTTCAGGGTTAATTCCCTTCAGATGCGCCATATCCTTGGATATATCGTTTTTAAAAAGATATTCTGACATTTAATGTCTCCTTGTAGTGTATAGAATTTTATGCTGATTTTATTAATTTCATAATTGTTTTGCTTCCAGAACTCAGTGGAATAGTGGATCTGTGTGTTTTTACCATCAATATCGCCCCCTCCAGGTGAGAAATAATCAACTGAGAGATGGCTTTTGATGATATATCACTTCGAAACTGCTTTTGTTTTATCCCTTCTTTTATGCACAGCTCGATGATTCTTTGCCAGTGATTAAAGAATTCAGACAATCTTAGCCTGAATTTCTCGTTTATATCGCTCATTTCCAAAGCAAGGTTTCCAAAAGGGCATCCATTTCTGCAATCTAAGTTTTTATGATAGGCGGTTACTTTCTTGTAATAGTTTTTTAGTCTTTGCTCTGGAGATATTGACGTATTCTCTAGGGTCTCCGAAAAAAACCTTCTTTCGTATTCGCTAATTCTTTTCTCAAGTATAAGAAGGCCCAATTCTTCCTTAGATTTAAAATGGTAATACAAGTTGCTTTTTGTTACGCCCGTGTGCTCTAAAATGGTGTCTATGGATGTGTTCTGGAAACCCTTTAAATGAAATAGCTCTTGCGCGCTATCTATTACTTTCTCTTTGCTTGTGCTCAACTTGTATGCCCCTTCTTTTTTATTAGGACTAACCGGTCAGTCCTAATAGTAGACTGTCGGAATATAATTGTCAAGTGATTTGTGGTTCTGAAATTCAAATTAACAATCTGGTGAAGGGTTGGTTTTCTTTTGGTGTTGTTACGGT